>RFLL01000168.1 GCA_003693905.1 Alphaproteobacteria bacterium | reverse complement strand
GCATAGAATCGCCATCGCGGTGGCACCGCGGTTGAGCTCGTTGAGGGCGTGATTGTAGTTCGTCAGCCACGGCTTGGCGGCGCGCAGGATGGGAAAGTCCAGCGCCGCCTCTTCGGCCATGATCAGGCATCCGAGGACCACCCCGGCGGCCAGCCAGAGCCCTGCACGCCGCAGCGCCAGGGGGGGCTCGCGGGTGGTGCACACAAGGGCATAAAGGAACGCTCCAACGGCCACGATGGCGGTGATACGCAGGCTCCGCATCAGGTTCACGGCCGGATCGGCGCTCCACAGGCTGCTCAGGGCGGCCCACAGGACAAGGGCGCCCAGGGCCGCCAGCATGCCCCGGTCCGGCCACGCCGGTCGCAGGATCGCGCGCCAGAGCGCAACCGCACCGGCGGCGGCGGCCAGCAGCAGAAGAGCCATGACCGCCGCCGGTGCCAGAACCGCCACCACCGGCAGGGCGAACGCGAAAGCGGCGGCAAGCGCGGTTGCAACCGGAGTCGGGTTCGGCGCCGTCACGACGCCCGGATCCCGATGGCCACAGGCACCGGGGCGCGTTGACAAGGCGGCATCAGACGGCTTGAATTTGCTGGCATTCCGGCGACGACACGGGGTTGAATGAAACAAGAAGGTCGGCGCTGAAATACCAACAGAGGAGGCAGATTGCCATGAAGAAGCGTCGTGGACGTGGACCGCGCCTGTCACGGCGGTCGTTTCTGGCCGGCACCGGGGCGGTTGCCGCCGGTCTGTCGTTCCGCCCGGGGCTGTCGTGGGCGGGCGAGGAGCCCAAGCTGAATTTCTACAACTGGGATACCTACATCGGTGAAACGACCCTCGATGACTTCAAGGATGCCACCGGCATCGAGGTCACGATGGATCTGTTTGCCGACAATGACGAGCTGTTCGCCAAGCTCAAGGAAGGCAACCCGGGCTATGACGTGATCGTGCCGACCAACGACTATGTCGAACGCATGATCCGCGCCGAGATGCTGACTCCGCTCGACCATGGCAAGATCCCGAATTTCCGCAAGAACGTTGCCAAGGCGTTCCAGGATGCCGAGTTCGACCCCGGCCGCAAATACTCCATGCCCTACATGTGGGGGACGCAGGGCATCGGCTATCGCAAGTCGAAGGTCGACGGCGTGCCCGACAGTTGGAAATACCTGCTCGATTCCGACCGGTATTCCGGCCGCATCGCCCTGCTCAGCGAAGGTGTTCTGGGCGCGGCGCTGAAATATCTGGGGTACTCGTACAACTCCAAGGACCCCAAGGAGATCAAGGAAGCCGAAGAACTGCTGATCCGGCAGAAGCCGCACATCAAGGTTTTCGCCGAAGACAACGGACAGGATCTGCTGCTGTCGGGCGAGGTCGATCTGACTATGGAATGGAACGGCGACATCCTTCAGGTGATGGAGGAAGACGACGACATCTCCTACATCGTGCCCAAGGAGGGATCGCTGGTGTGGCAGGACTGCCTGTGCATCCCGACCGGAGCGCCGCATCCCGACAATGCGCACAGGTTCATCAACTTCATCCTCGATGCCGAGGTCGGGGCCGCGATCGCCGATTTCATCCAGTACGCAACGCCCAACGAGGCGGCGCGCAAGCTGTTGCCTGACGAATACAACAACAATCCGGCGATCTTCCCGAGCGAGGAGACGCTGGCGCGCTGCGAGGCGGCGATCTATCTGGGCGAAGACGTACAGCGCCTGCGTGACGAGGCCTGGACCCGCGTTCTTGCCGCCTGAGCCGGCTCGCAACGAAAGTGAAGCGGATGACGGTGGGCGATCCGTTCCCGGACCGTTCCGGGACCGCTCGCCCACCGGGCACCGGCGATGGCTTCATCGGCGGCCCCTGCGCGGGGCGGTGCCTGCGGGCGCGGGGCCTGCAGGGGCGGCGCGGGAAGGGATGAGCGGGGATGGATAGCTGGCGCAAGAACCCGGTCGTCTTCTGGGCCCTCAACCTGCCGCCGACCATCTGGCTGGTGGTATTTTTCATCATTCCGCTGGGGCTGATCTGGGTCATCTCGTTCGGCGAGAAACGCGGCGTCGTCGACATCGAGATCACCTGGACGCTGGACAACTACCTGCGCGCCCTTGATCCCCTTTATCTCGGGATCTTCTGGAAATCGATCTGGATGGCCTTTCTGGCCACGGTGGTGTGCCTGATCGTCGGCTATCCGGTGGCATTCGCCATCGCATTTGCCCCCAGTCGCTGGAAACCACTGTTGCTGCTCGGCCTGATGGTGCCGTTCTGGATCAACATCCTGATCCGCACCTATGCCCTGATCGCCGTCTTCCGCACCCGCGGCTACGTGAATTTCACGCTTGAATGGCTGTGGGAGAAAGCGCATGCCGCACTCACCCTGATCGGAATCGATCCGACCTGGCTGCTCGGCGCGCGCTTCGATCCGTTGCAGCTTCTCTACAACAACTTCGCCGTCAACCTCGGTATCGTCTATGCCTTCTTTCCGTTCATGGTGCTGCCGCTCTATGCCAACATCGAGAAGCTGGACAGGACATACATGGAAGCCAGCCTTGACCTTGGTGCCGGACACTGGCGCACCTTCATTTCGGTCGTGCTGCCGTTGACGTGGCACGGCGCTCTGTCGGGCATCATCATCGTGTTCATTCCGGCTCTGGGGGCCTTTTTCATTCCTGATCTTCTGGGCGGGACCGACAGTCAGCTCATCGGCAACGTGATCGAGCGTCAGTTCAAGTCCGCCAACGACTGGCCGTTCGGCGCGGCGCTGTCGTTCCTGCTGATGTACGCGACGTTCGGGGCGCTGGCGCTGCGCTCGCTGATAGCCGGACGCAAGCAGGGGCTGGAAATCTGAAATGAGCGGCGAGGCGGTGGATACGGGGCTTTCCCCCGCGCCGGTGGCGGCGGCGGATCGCCCCGGCACGCGGCTGAACCGGCGCCGCCGCCAGCGGCTGCCGATCGGGCCGTTGGAATATACCCGGCACTGGTGGTTGCGGCTGATCGTGGCGGTGACGTTTGCTCTACTCTATGCGCCGATCCTGACGCTGATCGCCTTCAGCTTCAACAACAGCCGCCGCAACATCGTATGGCGGGGGTTCACCTTCAAGTACTACGAAAAGGCGTGGCACAACGACAGCCTGATCGACGCCTTCACCAACAGCCTGACGATTGCGCTCATCAATACGGTGATCGCGACCGTTCTCGGCGTTCTGGTGGCGATCTTCCTGTGGCGGTTCCGCTTTCCCGGCAAGCCGGTCTACGAAGGGTTCATGGCTCTGCCGATCGTCATTCCGGAAATCTGCATGGGCGTGGCGATGATGGCGTTCTTCGCGCGCATCGGCTGGCCGCGCGATCTGCCATGGCCGCTCAGCCTGTCGAGCATCACGATCGCCCACGTCGCGTTTTCCTTCCCCTTCGTCGCGGTCATCGTGCGCGCGCGGCTGGTCGGGTTCAATCGCGAGCTCGAAGAGGCCGCCTACGATCTCGGGGCCGGCCAGTGGCAGGCCATGCGCGACATCGTGCTGCCGTACCTGCGCCCCGGCATCATCGCCGGGGCCCTGATCGCCTTTACCCTGTCGCTCGACGATTTCGTGATCACGTTCTTCACCGCCGGGCCGGAAACCATCACCCTGCCGGTGAAGATCTTTTCCATGGTCCGCTTCAGCGTCACGCCGGAGGTCAATGCGGCGTCCACCGTGCTGATTCTGATCACCATTGTCGCCACCGTGCTGGCGATGCGCATGCAGACCCCTTCCCGTTCCGAAGGCGGCGGATGAGGATGTGAAAAAGGATCGATGAACGAAACGGCCCCGATCATCTCGATACGCGGCGTAACCAAGCGCTTCGGCCCGGTGACCGCGGTCGATGACGTCTCTCTCGACATCCGCCCCAACGAGTTTTTTGCCCTGCTGGGGCCGTCGGGGTGCGGCAAGACGACTCTGCTGCGCATGCTGGCCGGCCTCGAGGTGCCGAGCGCGGGCGCGATTCTGATCGACGGTCACGACGTGACCGGGGTGCCGCCCAACCGGCGCCCGGTCAACATGGTCTTTCAGTCCTATGCCGTGTTCCCGCACATGAGCGTATTCGACAACGTCGCCTACGGCCTGCGCGTGGTCAAAACGCCGGCGGGCGAGATCGAGCCGCGGGTGCGCGAAGCGCTGGCCATGACGCAACTGGAAGGCTTGGCGGCGCGCAAGCCGGATCAGTTGTCCGGCGGTCAGCGCCAACGGGTGGCCTTGGCCCGTGCTCTTGTCAAGCGGCCCAAGGTGCTGCTGCTGGACGAGCCGCTGTCGGCGCTGGATGCCAAGTTGCGCGAGGCGATGCAGCTTGAACTGGTCCGCCTTCAGCATTCGGTGGGAATCACCTTCATCATCGTCACCCACGATCAGAACGAGGCTCTGTCGATGGCCAACCGGATCGCCGTGATGGAGGCCGGGCAGATCCGGCAGGTGGCGCGCCCGGCGGAGCTGTACGAATATCCGAACTGCCGTTTCGTCGCCGATTTCATCGGCAAGATGAACCTGTTCGAAGGGCGTGTCGTCGCGTGCGAGGATGCGCGCGTGCACATCGAGGTGAAGGGCGTGGGGCGTCTTGCACTGCCGGCCGATCAGATCGTGGCGCCGGCTCCCGGGAGCGAGGTCGGCGTTGCGGTGCGCCCGGAAAAGATCCGCCTCCATCGCGAGCCGGCGCCCGAGGGGCGCGTCCGTCTGCGCGGACGGGTCAGCGAGGTGGCCTATTTCGGTGACGCCAGCCATGTCTATCTGGTGCTTGAGGGCGGACCGAAAATCAGCGCCAACCTGCAGAACGAGGCACGTACCGCCGTACCCGGCGTGGTCGCCGGCGATGAGTTGTGGTGTTCCTGGGATCCGAACGATACCCTGGTCCTGACCCGCTAGGGATCCTGCTTCGGCGCGATGCGCCTTTCCGGGACAGGCGGCGCCGGGGCCGGCACCCGAGGCCCGTGCCGGGCCCCGCCGCGGCGCCTTCGATTTCGTCTGCGCCGCCGTTGGTCCGCGCCGAATGGCCTCGAAACCGGAACGCGTATTTGTTAAGATCTCCTAAATGTCGGCGCGCGACAATTGACGCCGATGCAACGAGGCCCCAAATCGGGTCCGGACAGTCGGGATAGCAGGTGCGATGATACGCCGCATTGGCTTGACAGTGCTGGCGAGCATGGGGCTACACGCCTGTAGCTCGCTGGAAACAACGGAACTGGATGCTCTGGTGCGCGCCATCGTGCCCGGGAATCCGGGTCCGGAAGCGGTGGCCGAGGAAGCTCCGACGCCGGCCGATCCCGGCTGGGCCGAATCGCTTGCGGCGAGCTGGTACGTTCCGGCGCCGCCGCCGCCGGTGCCGCGGCACAAGCCGGTGCCGCTGGCTCCGGGTGTGGCGCAGAACGTCGAGCCGGCCGAGGCGGTGGCGAACACGCCGGATCCGCAGCTTCTGGTCGGGCTGGATTTCGCGGCGACCAAGGCGCTTCTGGGGGATCCGGCATTGCAGATGGAACGCCCCCCGGCCAAGGTCTGGGCCTATAACGGCGGCACCTGCATGTTCAACCTGTTCTTCTATCCCAGCATGGACGACAACGTGTTCCGGGTGCTGACCTACGAAGTGACGAACGGCGAAACCACGACCGGCGCACCGGCGGTGGTCAATCCCGCCGCCGGTCCGGCCAAAATTCGCGATCGCGATCATCCGGCGCTGCGGCAATGTTTCGCCGACCTCCTCCACAACAAAACCGCGGCCGATGCAGGGTGATGTCATGATTGTCCAGACCGAAACCCCGTTGCAGGTTCAGTCCCAGTCTCCCGCTCCGGCGCGGGTGGTGATCGTCGACGATGACGATCTGTTCCGTGAATCCCTCGGCCTCAACCTGGCCGAGGAAGGCTATGACGTGGTTGATTTTCCGAACGGGGAAAGCGTGCTGGCCTATTTCGAGGACGGCAACGACGCCGATGCGGTGCTGCTCGACTGGCGCATGCCGGGGCTGGACGGGCTCGGCGTTCTGCGTCGCCTGCGCGAGGCGCGCAATCCGACCCCGGTGATCTTCCTGACCATGTTGAGCGACGACCTCTACGAGGAAGAGGCCCTGCGCTGGGGGGCAGTCGATTTCATCGACAAGTCGCGGCGGCTGCCGATCATCCTCGGCCGGCTCAAGCTGATCACCGAAGGGACCAAGCGCCTGACCGGCGAGGGCGGCGACGATCAGACCACCGGCGTGCTGGCCCGCGGGCCGCTCGAGCTGCACCTCGACATCCACCGGGCGTTCTGGCGTGGGCGCCAGGTCGATCTCACGCTCAGCGAATTCGCCATCGTCCATTTCATGGTCGCCCAGGTCGAACGCGACGTCACCTACCGCCAGATCTACGACATCGTGCGCGGCAAGGACTTCGTCGCCGGCTACGGGGCCGAGGGCTACCGCGCCAACGTGCGCTCGTTCATCAAGCGCATCCGCAAGAAGTTCCGCGACGTCGATCCTGACTTCGATCGCATCGACAACTATCCCGGGTTCGGCTACCGCTGGCGTGCCGAGCCGGGCGATAACGCCGCATCGGTTCTTGCGGCCGCGGGCGACGGTCCGAAGGGCCCGGACGGGTCTGCGTGACCATGGCCCGGGTCGAGCGGGTCCCGGATCTTGTCGTTCACGCCTCGTCCCGCCCGCGGCTCCGTCCCCTGGGCGGGGTCACCCGTTCGCTGGTCGGCAAGCTGATCCTGCTGCTGCTGGTTTTCGTCACCGTTCCGGTGATTCTCTATTCCGAATTTCGTCAGGCGGACGCGGAAAAGCGGCGTCTGCTGCTCGACAGCGTGCGCGCCCAGGGGCGCCTGATCGCCCAGAGCCTGACCCCGCTGCTGGCGCGCCAGGATCCCTCGCCGCTGCCGGAGTTGAACGAAGCGATCAAGCCGTTCGCCTCAGATCATGCCGGGATCAAGATCCTGTTCCGCCCGGCCAGCGCCCATGGCTTGGAAGACTTCTTCTTCGTCGCCTCGCAACCGCCGGCATCTATCTGGGTATGGCGGTGTTCACCTTCGGCATGTTC
>RFLL01000167.1 GCA_003693905.1 Alphaproteobacteria bacterium | reverse complement strand
GCACCGGGCTGTTCAACCTGGGCGGCTATTGCAACCCGCGCATCGACGAGCTGGCGGATCTGATCCAGGCGGAGACCGATCCCCAGAAGCGTCAGGCCTATATCGACGAGGTGTTCAAGATCCACAAGGACGAGGTCGGCCACATTCCGCTGCATCAGCAGCCGCTGTCGTGGGGTGTGCGCGAAGGCGTGAAGGTACGCCAGCGGGCTGACAACGTGCTCGATCTGCGCTACGTCGTCGTTCCGTAACCGGCGGCACGGGTGCGGCACGGCCTGCGATGTTGCGGGCCGTGTCGCCCCGCCGCGGGCGATACCCCGCCGTGTTCGATCCGTCCGGGATCACGGCGGCTTCCAGGGTGATGGCCGCCAGGGCCACGGCAACCAGAGACCGTAACCTTCAAAAATGATCGCATTCATCATTCGCCGGTTGTTTCAATCCGTTCTGGTCATGCTGGCGGTCGGCCTGATCGCCTTTTCCCTGTTCCGCTATGTCGGCGATCCGATCAACAACATGGTCGGGCAGGACACCACGCTCGAACAGCGCGAGCAGTTGCGCGAACGCCTCGGCCTCAACGACCCGTTCATCGTGCAGTTCGCCCGCTTTGCGGCCAATGCGGCGCGCGGCGAATTCGGCATCTCCTATCGCCACCGCCGCCCGGTGGATGATCTGATTGTCGAACGTCTACCGGCCACGCTGGAGCTGTCGCTGGTGGCGGCGATCATGGCGCTGGTGATCGGCGTGCCGATGGGGGTTTATACCGGTCTGCACCGCGACGGTGTGCTGTCGCGTATTTTCATGGCCGTGTCGCTGGCCGGGGTGTCGCTGCCGACGTTCCTGATCGGCATTCTGCTGATTCTTCTGTTCGGTGTGGTTCTGCAATGGCTGCCGACCTTTGGCCGCGGCGAAGTCGTCTCGCTCGGCTGGTGGACGACTGGCCTGCTGACCGTCGGCGGGCTGAAGGCGCTGATCATGCCGGCGTTCACCCTGGCGTTGTTTCAGATGACTCTGATCATGCGTCTGGTCCGGGCCGAGATGCTGGAGGTGCTGCGCACCGACTACATCAAGTTCGCGCGCGCCCGGGGGCTGACCAATCGGGCCATCAACTTCGGTCACGCCCTGAAGAACACGCTGGTGCCGGTCATCACCATCACCGGATTGCAGCTCGGCTCGATCATCGCATTCGCGATCATTACCGAAAGCGTCTTTCAATGGCCGGGCATGGGGCTGCTGTTCATTCAGGCGATCAGCGAGGTCGACATTCCGGTCATGGCGGCCTATCTGACGATGATCGCGTTCTTCTTTGTCGTGATCAATCTGATCGTCGATCTGCTTTATTACGTCGTCGACCCGCGCCTGCGTGCCGGCGGGACGGCGGGCGGACGCGTGTAAGGGGGCAGGACATGGCCATGGCGTCTGAAACCGGGTCCAGAGTCCAGCGCTTTCTCGACAGCGATATCTGGTACAGCTTCACCCGCTCTCCGATCACGGTCGGGGCTGCGATTGTCACCCTTGCCATGTTCGTCGCGGCAGTGTTCGCGCCGTGGCTGGCGCCGCACCATCCGTTCGATCTGGCGACGGTCGATCTGCTTGACGCCTTCCTGCCCCCGGCGTGGATCGAGGGCGGCGATCCGCGGTTTTTGCTCGGCACCGACGATCAGGGCCGCGACATTCTTTCGACCATTATGTTCGGGGCCCGCATTTCGCTGGGCGTCGGGTTCGCGTCGGTCGTGTTTGCCATGGTCATCGGGGTTACTCTCGGCCTGATCAGCGGCTATCTCGGCGGCACGGTCGATTCGGTGATCATGCGCTTTGCCGACATTCAGCTTTCGTTTCCGGCCATCCTGATCGCCCTGTTGATCGACGGTGTGGCGCGCGGCGTTCTGCCCCGCGACATGCACGACGAACTGGCGATCTACGTGCTGGTCTTCGCCATCGGCATATCCGGCTGGGTCCAGTATGCCCGCACCGTGCGCGGCTCGACCCTGGTCGAAAAGAACAAGGAATACGTGCAGGCGGCTTACGTGATGGGCGTCTCGCCGCTGCTGATCATGGTCCGTCACGTTCTGCCCAATGCCATGGGGCCGGTACTGGTCATCGGGACCATCCATCTGGCGGTGGCGATCATCACCGAAGCGACGCTGTCCTTTCTCGGGGTCGGGGTCCCGCCGACCTCGCCGTCGCTGGGCACGCTGATCCGGGTCGGCAACGACTTCCTGTTTTCCGGGGAATGGTGGATCACGGTGTTCCCGGGCGCGGCCCTGGCGATTCTGGTGCTGGCGGTCAACCTTCTCGGCGACTGGCTGCGAGACGCGCTCAATCCCAAATTGCGCTAGGTTTCGCGGCCGGTGACGGCCGGCGTTGACTCAGGTCAATGCTGCGCCGAAGCTGGCGCGCCATGAATAATAATGAATGATACGTGATCGATATCCGATGAGATGACGTCGGGTCCTGTGCCCGCTTCCGAACAGGCGACCGCGAGGAGGCCCACCCCATGCCGTACAAGAATCTCCTGGTCCACATCGACGACAGCAAAAGCAACGCCAAGCGCCTGGAGGCGGCGTTTTCTCTGGCGCTGACCCATGATGCCCACCTGACCGGGCTGTATGTCGCTCCGGATCCGGAACTGCCGAGCAACCTGCGCGCCGAGGTGCCGCCGGAGCTGTTGCGGACCATGTGGGAACATGTCGAGGAACGTGTGGCGAACGCCAAGGAACGGTTCCTGAAAGAAATGGAGAAGGCCGGCGTACGCAGCGAGGTGCGCGCCCTGCACTGCCCGGCCTCGCGCATGCCCGAGGTGGTCACGCTACACGGTCGCTATACCGATCTCGTCATCCTCGGGCAGCCGGAGCCTGATTCCAACGGCGATGTCGATCCCGATGCCGTCGAGGACGTCGTCCTGTCGGTCGGGCGCCCGGCTCTGGTGATCCCCTATATCGGCGCCGGCGAGACCTTGGGCGAGCGGATCGTCGTCGCCTGGGACGGCGGCCGCGAGGCAGCGCGCGCCGTCAACGATGCGATTCCTCTGCTGGAGCGTGCCAAACACGTCGTCGTGCTGGTGATCGACCCCCACAAGGGCGGTCACGGCGAAGAGCCGGGGGCCGATATCGCGCTGCATCTTGCGCGCCACGGCATCGAGGTCGAGGCCGAGCATATCGGGGCCGGCGACCTGAGCGTGGCCGATGCGCTGCTGTCACGTCTCACCGATCGCGAGGCCGACCTTCTCGTCATGGGGGCCTACGGGCATTCGCGGTTGCGCGAATGGGTGCTGGGCGGCACGACGCGGCAGATCTTCAAGCAGATGACGGTGCCGGTCCTGATGTCGCATTGAGTGCGCATTGATCGCTCGGTGATGGGCGGCTAGGCTCTGTCCCAACTTCGTCACACACTTCGCGAGGGAGGAGCCGCCGACATGCCCATCGTCAATCGCATCGCCCAATTCCACGACGAGATGACCGCGTGGCGGCGTGATCTGCACGCCCATCCGGAAACCGCGTTCGAGGAGCGGCGCACGTCCGATTTCGTCGCCGAGAAGCTGGCCGAATGGGGCATCGAGGTTCACCGCGGGCTGGCCAAAACCGGCGTCGTCGGCGTGCTGCACGGCGGCAACGGGCCGGCCACCGGACGGGCGATCGGTCTGCGCGCCGACATGGACGCGCTGCACATTCACGAGCTCAACACCTTCGATCACCGCTCGCGCAACGAGGGCAAGATGCATGCCTGCGGCCACGACGGGCACACGGCGATGCTGCTGGGGGCGGCCAAGTACCTGGCCGAGACCCGCAACTTCGACGGCACCGTGTGTTTCATCTTCCAGCCGGCCGAAGAAAACGAAGGCGGCGGGCGCGTCATGGTCGAGGAAGGCCTGTTCGAGAAGTTTCCGGTCGAGGCGGTCTACGGCATGCACAACATGCCGGGTACGCCGGTCGGCAAGATCGGCCTGCGGGCTGGCCCGGCGATGGCCTCGTTCGACATCTTCGAGCTCACCGTGACCGGCAAGGGCTGCCACGCCGCCATGCCCCATCACGGCCACGACCCCATCGTCGCCGCCGCGCAGATCGTCACGGCCGTGCAGACTCTGGTCAGCCGTCGCATCGACCCTCTCGATGTTCTTGTGGTCAGCATCACCCAGTTTCACGCCGGCGATACCTGGAACGTGATTCCCAATCAGGCGGTGCTGCGCGGTACCGTGCGCTGCTTCAAGCGCGAAGTGCGCGACTTCGCCGAGGCCGAAATCCGCCGCGTCGCCGAGGGCATCTGTGCCGCGCATCACGCCGAGCTCGACTACCGCTACGAGCGCCGCTATCCGGCGCTGGTCAACACCGAGGCCGAAACCGAAATCGCCGCTGCCGTCGCCTCCGAGGTGGTGGGCGAAGCCAATGTCGAAGTCGGGGCCGCACCGCTCATGGGCTCGGAGGATTTCGCCTACATGCTGGAAGCTAGGCCCGGTTGCTACATCTGGGTTGGCAACGGCACCGAAGGTGGCCCCGGAGGCTGTGC
>RFLL01000166.1 GCA_003693905.1 Alphaproteobacteria bacterium | reverse complement strand
GAGGAAACGGACCGCGACCTGCTCGTTCAATTGCACGGGCTCGTCGTAGCCGGCGTTGCGGCCCAGAAAGTCGAACGATCTGAGCGCATCGGTGATTGCGAACAGAGGGGCTACGGGCGCTTCGCCGTGCCGGTGCCGATGGCGCGAAGCGTGGGCGGCGTCTTCTTCCTGAATGTGGGCGGCATCGAGCAGGACCAGCTTGCACAGATCCCGGGTCGCCCGCGTCGTTATGATCTCGCCGCGAAAACCGCGTTTCGCAAGCAGCGGGATGCGCCCGCAATGATCGAGATGGGCGTGTGTCAGCAGCAGAAAATCCATGGCTGCGGGATCAAAGCCGAAGGCCGCGTGATTCATGGCGCTGACGTGGTGTCCGCCCTGGAACAGACCGCAATCGATCAGAATGCGCAGGCCCGCGCATTCGAGAAGATGGCACGACCCCGTGACCTCGTGGGCGGCGCCGTGAAAGGACAGTCTCACGGGCGCCGGTCCTGGAGCGCGGAGGCGTCAAGCAGCGGCTCGCCGTTGATCCGATGCCATTCCACGATGTCGTTCCAGATCTGATCGGCCGTTTCGGCAAACCAGAACAGCTCCTCGTCCTCCTTGTCGATGAGTCCCTCCGCGACGAGAAAGTTGAAATCGATCAGGCGCGACCAGAACTCCTCACCGACGAGGATGACCGGCAATGGTTTGATCTTGCGCGTCTGAACGAGAGTCAGCGTCTCGAACAGCTCGTCGAGAGTGCCATAGCCACCCGGAAACGCGACCAGGGCTTTGGCGCGGTGCAGGAAATGCAGCTTGCGCAACGCGAAATAATGAAATCGGAAGCACAGATCCGGCGTGATGTAGGGGTTCGGATACTGCTCGTGCGGCAACGTGATGTTGAGGCCGATTGATTTCGCCCCGGCGTCATAGGCGCCGCGGTTGGCCGCTTCCATGATGCCGGGGCCGCCTCCGGTCATGATGACGATGCGCCCGTCCGCACCGCCGCAGTCGCATTCGCTGACCAGTCGGCCAAGATCCCGGGCGACGGAATAGTAGCGGCTGTATTCGAGAATCCGCTCTGCGGTACGCAATGCGCGCTGTGTCGCCGCACGATCGGCGCCGCTTTCGGTTTCAATCGCCCGTCGGATTTCTTCCACGCGCCGTCGCGCCGCCGCCGGCTCCACAATGCGTGTGCCACCGAAGACGACGATCGTGTGGCGGATGTCATGCGCCCGAAGAGCCAGCTCCGGTTTGAGGTAGTCGAGCTCGAGGCGCACCCCGCGAAGTTCGTCGCGGTGGAGAAAATCCGTATCCTGATCCGCCTCCCGGTAGGTCGGGCTGTGCAGGATCTCCTGAACCCGGCGCGGCGCGTCGGGGTCTTCCGCGGCGTCCTTGGGGCGTTGCCAGGGCAGGGACTGCCGCCGTCGCGCCGGCGGTGGACACAGCCTTCCGCACCCCGGCGGATCGTCGTTGCGTTGGCTCATCGTGATATCCGTTCCCGTATCGACGCGCCCGTGCCGAAGGGCCGTCGTTGCCGGGCGAGGCGATACGTCTCGCCGGCGATGATGACGACGGGCGTAGAGTCTTTCGACGTCGGAGCATAAGCAATCAGCGCCCCGAATCCAGATTGAAAGGGGGCATGTGCATGGCAGATCCGTATCGCCGCATCGATATGATTTGCGGCGTTCGCGCATGATCCCGCTTTTTCAGACCGTCCCCGTGCGCTCGAAGTGATCGCGCCATCGGTTCAGAAGCGGATGGGGGCCTTCGACGTGGCGCATCTGGCGCAGGATGATGCGCAGTGCGGTGCGGCCGAGACGGGTTCGGGGCGGAGTGTAGGACTCGGGATCGAGACCACGGCGCAGGGCCGCCGCGACGCGGGCTTTCTCGGCGCGGTAGTCGGCCGCTCCCCAGCATTCCAGAAGCGTCTCGAACGCGGCCAGACTCTGCCGGTCGAAGGTGCGGGAGCGGCCTTGAGCGTCAAGGAGCGGGTGCGCCGGATAAAGGCTGAGACAGGGCAGACAACCCGCCGGCACCGGAACGTTCGCGGCATGGGTGCGTTTGTTTTCGAGCAGCTTCGGCAGCACGTGGGTGTGCGGTCCTTCGGGTGTCACGCTTCGGCCGATGGGCTGATAGACTTCGATGCGGCCGAGCTTCGAAATCGCCACGCGGTGAGGGTCGGCCGCGATGATCATGGCCATGACGGGGTTGCCGGGCGCGAACACGGATCGGCCGGCGTGCCGGCGCAGGTCCGCAAGCAGTGCCGGCTCGGCGGTGCGGATGCAGAAGTCGATGTTCCGCGCACCAAGGCCGATGTCGAACAGGATGGCATTGCGGTCCTTGTTCCGGATGGCGTTCCGGTCGGGGCCGATCTCGCTCAGCACCGTGCGGCCGTGCGAGGCGGCCGCATTGGCAGGCAGGCAGAACACCACGCCGTGCTGCCAGCGCTCGGGGTGTCTGGAGAGCGTTTCATAGGCCCGCGGAATCACGCCGTCGACGAGTTCGATTCTGAGCCCGCCCCGGGCCGTGGCGATCGTCAGATGCGCAGGATCGTCCAGGACCAGGGGCTCGTCGGTACCGCGGTGGAACTCGGCGATGGCGCCCATGCAGCCGATGCTGAAGCTGCTGCCCGGGTCGTGAAGGTGCCGGCACACGATGCCGTGAATATCCGGAGCGGGCGCCATCGTTCGCCTCCTGATCCTGTCAGTTGGTAAGCCGAAACGAGATCGGCACGTCGAGCGTACCGGTCACCGGTACTCCACCGCGCCGCGCGGGGGTAAAATGCCACCTCTTCACGGCATCGAGGGCGGCTTCGTCGAGCAGGCGGTATCCGCTCGAGCGGTGCACCCGGATCGCATGGACGCGGCCGTCGGCACCGACCACGACGCGCAGCACGACACGTCCTTCCTGACCACGGCGGCGCGCAAGGTAGGGGTAGCGCGGCGGTGGGTTGGACGATCCACCGCCGACATGCGCGGGCAGGGATCGGGCCTCTTCGCCATCCTTCGACCCGCCCGGGCGGGTCTCGGCATGCGCCGCCGTCGGCAGGGCCGTCGCGGCGTCGTCCCGTTCCGGGGCGGAAATCGTGGTCGGTCGTCTTTGCGCAACCACCCGGTCCGCCTCCGCGCCCGGGCGCGCCTCTTCGTCTGTGTCTGTCGATGTTCGCTCTGGCGGTTGCGGCGGCACGCCCTTCATTCGGGTGAGTTGCGCTTCGATCCGGCTCGTTGTCGCTCCTGCGGCCTGCCGGGACGTGGGCGGCAGGGG
>RFLL01000165.1 GCA_003693905.1 Alphaproteobacteria bacterium | reverse complement strand
TCGCCGAAGATGCGGCCGTCGGGGCCGATCACCAGCACCCGGGCGTCAAGCAGGCGCGCCTGCCCCTCCTCACCGATTTCCGGCAGGACCAGGTGGCGGGCGTAGCGCTCGATCTGGGTGTCGCTCAGCTCCATGACCGTGGACATGTGACTCCAGACATGGGGACCTCACAGGCCCTCGAAAAGGTCGGTGGACAGATACCGCTCGGCAAACGAGGGCAGCACCACGACGATGATCTTGCCGGCCATTTCGGACCGGGCGCCGATTTCCAGTGCCGCGGCCAGCGCCGCCCCGGAGGAAATGCCGCCGGGCACGCCTTCGGTGCGTGCCAGTTCGCGTGCCGTCGAGAAGGCGGTGTCGTTGCCGATGCGCACGACCTCGTCGATCAGCGAGGTATCGAGGATTTCGGGCACGAAGCCGGCGCCAATACCTTGAATCTTGTGCGGCCCCGGCGGCCCGCCGGACAGGATGGCGCTGTCTTCGGGCTCGACCGCGATCATCTTGACCTCCGGTTTGCGCGCCTTGAGAACCGAGCCGACGCCGCTCAGCGTGCCGCCGGTACCGACGCCGCTGACCACGGCATCGACCGTCCCGGCGGTGTCGCGCCAGATTTCCTCGGCCGTGGTGCGGCGGTGGATTTCCGGATTGGCGGGGTTGCGGAACTGTTGCGGCATCACCGCGTCGGGCAGTTCGGCGACCAGGGCTTCAGCTTTGGCGATGGCGCCGCGCATGCCCTGGGAGCCGTCGGTCAGGACCAGTTCGGCCCCGAACAGGCGCAGCATGCGGCGCCGTTCGATCGACATCGTCTCCGGCATGGTGAGAATCAGCCGGTAGCCCTTGGCGGCACACACGAAGGCCAGTGCGATCCCTGTGTTGCCGCTGGTTGGCTCGACGATCACGGTGTCGGGGCCGATCCGCCCCGCCGCTTCCAGCGCCGCGATCATGGCATAGCCGATACGGTCCTTGACCGAGGACAGGGGGTTGAAGAACTCGCACTTGCCGAGAATGTCGGCCTTGACGCCGTGGGCGGCGGCGATCTTGGACAGCCGGATCAGCGGCGTGGCGCCGATCGTCTCCAGAATGCTGTCGTAGACGCGGCCGCGAAACTCGGGCACGTGGGGAAATGCGGGCACCTGGGCGGCATCGCCGAGGGTATCGGATCCGGATCCGGCGCTGGCATCATCGCGTGGCGAACGAGGCGGGGGGGAAGGCGGCATGGCGGTGGCGATCCTCTCTCTTTTCTGTTGATACCCTGGTTTCGTTCATCCCGGTTCTTGTTTTTCCGTTCGGGGTTTTTCCGCTTTCCGGCGCTGGCGCAATGGCTCGGAGGGTGCAGGGCAACCGGGTCCAGCCGCCCGGCCCCAGGCCCTAGATCGTGAAATCGGGCACCTGCGCGGTTTCGCTCTTGATTCCCAGGGCGCGGGCGCGGTTGCACAGCTCTTCGATGGTCGTCTCATCGAAGCGGCGCATCATTTCGTTCTGCATCTCGACCCAGATCGGCCGCACCACGCGCATTCCCAGTTCCGAGCTTTCGGTCTCCGTCACCGGATCGCCCGCGCCTTCCAGCTCGCGCACGACGCGGATGATTTCGCCGATGGTGATGCGTCGGCGTTCGCGCGCCAGACGATAGCCGCCGCGAGGCCCGCGCTGGCCGGCCAAGATTCCCTTGTGGACCAGGTGTTGCAGAACCTGTTCCAGATATCGGCGCGGAATGCCCTGGCGGCGCGAAATATCGCTCGATCGCACCGGCCCGGCGCTGGCGTGATAGGCGATGTCGACCACCGCCTCGATGGCGAACAGAAGTTTCTTCGACAGGCGCAACATGACTTCTATGCGTCCCCGGCGCGTTCACGGCGTTGGCCGAAAAGTCCGGTCGAGCCGAACCCGCCGGTGCTGCGCAGGCTCGCCGGCAGTTCGGTCGTCGGCATCCAGTTGGCCCGCAGGCATGGCGCGATGATCAGTTGGGCGATGCGCATCCCGCGGGTGATGGTGAACGGATCCCGGCCCAGGTTTATGAGGATGACCCCGATCTCGCCGCGATAATCGGCATCGATGGTGCCTGGTGCATTGAGCACGGTCACACCGTGCCTGAGCGCCAGCCCGGAGCGCGGGCGCACCTGCCCTTCGACGCCCGGCGGCAGGGCGATGGCGATTCCGGTCGGAATCAGGTGCCGTTCGCCCGGGGCGAGGACGATCTCGCCCGTGATCGCCGCGACCAGGTCGAGGCCGGCGCTGTCCGGCGTCGCGTAGCGCGGCCATGGCAGATCGGCGCCGTGCGGCAGGCGCGTGATGGCGACGGGCGCCTCGTTCATGGCACTGGTCATCGGTCCGCTTTCCTCCCCGTGGTTCCCGAAGCCTTCGCGGCCGGTGCGGATTCGCCGGCAAGGGCATCGGCAATCCGTGCCGCCAGCCGCCGGGCGACCTCGTCCTTGCTCAGCCGCGGCCACGATTCGACGCCGTTTTCGTCGATCAGATGAACCGCGTTCTCCGTGCCACCGAAGGCGCCGGCGGTCGGTGAAACGTCGTTGGCCACGATCCAGTCGCAGCCCTTGCGCGCGCGTTTGGCCCGCGCGTGCTCGATCACCTTTTCGGTTTCGGCAGCAAAGCCGACGACCAGGCGCGGCCGGCGCTCTCCCGCCGCCGCCAGGGTGGCCAGGATATCCGGGTTGGCCGCCAGATCCAGCCGCAGGGCCCGGGCGCCCTCCTTTTTCATCTTCTGCGCCTTGGGCGCCGCCACCCGCCAGTCGGCGACGGCCGCGGCGCACACCGCGACATCGACCGGCAGCGCCGCCTCGACCGCCTCGAGCATCTGCCGCGCCGTCTCGACCTCGACCACCTG
>RFLL01000017.1 GCA_003693905.1 Alphaproteobacteria bacterium | reverse complement strand
TGTGCTCCGTGTCCGTACCGTCGTCCTGAAGGCGGCATGCGAAACCGGTTCGCAAAGCCGAACCGGCACGGGGGGCCCGGTCGCCCGACTTGACCTGCCCGGCCGGGGGGCCTACGTCTTGAGCCGACTTGCCATGACCATATTCCCTCGCACCCTTTCGTTCTACCGCCGTCCGGCATGTGCCGGCGTCTTTCTGATTCTTGCGGCCACGGCCCTGAGTGTGGCCGGCGCACCGGTACGAGCGGCGCAGGACAGCGGGACGCCGCTTACCCTTCTCGCCTTCGGCGACAGCCTGATCCATGGCTACGGCCTGAGGGCCGGGGAGACGTTTCCCGAGCGCCTCGAAGCCGCATTGCGGGCCAAAGGCTACAACGTGCGGGTCGTCAACGGCGGCAATTCCGGCGATACCACGGCCGCCGGCCTGGCCCGGCTGGACTGGATGCTGGCCGAAAAGCCGGACATGGTTCTGCTCGAACTGGGAGCCAACGACGCCCTGCGCGGGCTCGACCCGGACCGGACCTATGCCAACCTCGATGCCATCCTGCGGCGTCTGAAGGTGGCCGGGATCCCGGTTCTTCTGGCCGGCATGAAGGCGCCGCGCAATCTCGGCGCCGACTACGCCCGGCGCTTCGATGCGATCTTTACCCGTCTGGCCCGGGTGCACGACGTGCCGCTTTACCCCTTCTTCCTCGACGGGGTGGCGCTCGACCCGGCCCTCAATCAGGATGACGGCCTGCATCCCAATGCTGCCGGCGTCGAGGTCATCGTGGCGCGGATCCTGCCCAACGTGATCGCCCTGATTACGCAGCACACGCGCGCCGCGGCGGCCGGCGGGTGAGGGCGATGGCCACGCACTTCCGCAGCGGCATCGGTGCCGGCGCCAACTGGGCAACCGCGGTCAAGGCGTGTCTCGGCGACCTTGGCGAGGTCCCGGCGCATGCCAACCTCGGCTTCATCTACGCCACCGACGTGCTGAGCGACGATCTGTCCAGCATCCTGACCTTTCTGCGCGCAACCACCGACATCGAGCACTGGGTCGGCACGCTCGGCCACGGCATTGCGGGCACGGGAACGGAACACCATGACACCCCGGCGGTCGCAATCCTGGTGGCGGCCCTGGCACCGGAGACGTTTCGCGTTTTCGAGCCGATCACGCTCCCGGCCGATCAGGGCGGGTTCGAGACCTGGCGACGGCGCCACGGCGGCTGGCTGGAACGCGCCGCGCCGCACTTTGCAATCGTCCACGCCGACCCGCGCACGCCGGCGATCGAACGCCTCGCCGGTGAGCTGGCCGCACAAAGCGGATCGTTTCTCCTCGGCGGTCTGGCGGCGGTGCGCGGCGCCTCGGCGGCGCCGATCCAGATCGCCGAACAGGTGGTCGACGGCGGCCTGTCGGGTGTTCTGTTCACCCCCGAGGTCGGCGTGGTCACCGGCCTCAGCCAGGGCTGTTCGCCGATCGGGCCGCGCCACACGGTGACCGGCGCGGCCGAGAACGTCGTTACCGAGCTCGACGGGCGCCCGGCCCTCGACGTGTTCAAGGAGGACATCGGCGAGCTGCTGGCCCGGGATCTGCGCCGCGTGGCCGGGTACATCCATGTCGGCCTTCCGGTCGTCGGCAGCGACACCGGCGATTACATGGTGCGCAACCTGACCGGGATCGACGTCGCGCACGGATTCATCGGTATCGGCGGACCGGTGGTCCCGGGCCAGCCGATTCTGTTCTGTCGCCGTGATCACGAGTCCGCGCGCACCGGCCTCATCCGCATGGTCCGCAGCGTCAAACACCGCGCCGGAGCGTGCCCGAAGGCGGCGATCTACGTGTCGTGCGTGGGCCGCGGCCGTCATCTGTTCGGCCCCAATTCGGAAGAACTGCGCCTGGTGCAGGCGGAACTGGGGCCGCTGCCGCTGGCCGGGTTTTTCGCCGGCGGCGAGATCTGCCACGACCGCCTCTATGGCTATACCGGCGTGCTGGCGGTTTTCACCTGACCCGCCCAGGTCGCGCACTACGGACGAGGGAGACCCGCATGAACTATCGCCGTCTCGGCCGCACCGATATCCGGGTCAGCGCCATCTGCCTCGGCACCATGACCTGGGGTGAACAGAACACCCCCGCAGAGGCCTTCGCGCAGATGGACCGTGCGCTCGATCAGGGGGTCAATTTTTTCGACACCGCCGAGATGTACCCGGTGGCGCCGCGCGCCGACACCTATGGTCGCACCGAAGAGATCATCGGCGACTGGCTGAGGGCGCGCGGAACCCGCGACAAGGTCGTGATCGCCACCAAGGTGGTCGGCCCGGGCAGCCGCTTCCCCTACATCCGCGACGGACGTCCACGCCTCGATCGCAAAAACATCCTGGCTGCTATCGACGCCAGCCTCAAGCGCCTGAAGACCGATTACGTCGATCTTTATCAGCTCCACTGGCCGGATCGCGGCATTGCGGCGTTCGGTACGCTGGGCTACCGCCACGACCCCGATGCCGAGGAAACGCCGCTTGAAGAGACGCTGGCGGCGCTCGACGAGGTCGTGAAGGCCGGCAAGGCGCGGGCGGTCGGCGTATCGAACGAAACCCCGTGGGGCGTGATGCGCTGCCTCGCTCTGGCCGAAGCCGGACACGGGCCGCGGATCGCTTCGATCCAGAACCCCTACAGCTTTCTCAACCGCAGTTTCGAGGCGCGTCTGGCCGAAATCGCCCTGCGCGAAGAGTGCGGCCTGCTCGCCTATGCGCCGCTCGGGGCCGGCACGCTCACCGGCAAGTATCTCGACGGCCGCCGACCGCCGGGCGCGCGCCTGACCCTGTGGCCCGACAACCGCCGCTATCAGGGGCCGCGCGCCGAAGCCGCGGTGCGGGCCTATGTGAGGCTGGCGCGCGAAGTCGGTTTCGACCCGGCGCAGATGGCGATCGCCTTCGTCGTCTCGCGGCCGTTCACGACCGCCGCCATCATCGGTGCCACAACCCTTGCGCAACTGGAAAACAACATCGCGGCGGCCCATATGGAATTATCAAACGACGTGCTCGAGCGGATCGAGGCGATCCACGAGCAATACACCTATCCGTGTCCATGACCTCCTCTGAACCGAGCCCGGACCCCGGCCATGCGGCTTTTCATTGCCATTCCCCTGCCGGCAACGCTGCGCGCACGACTGACACAGCTTCAAGAGGGCCTGCCGGCAGCGCGTTGGGTACCTGAAGAAAACCTGCATCTTACGCTGCGCTTTATCGGCGAGGTCGACGGGCGCGTGGCCCGCGACATCGATGCCGCCCTGTCGCAAATTCATGCCGAACCGTTTTCGGTCTCGCTCGTCGGCGTCGATCGCTTCGGCGGCGGCAAGCCACGGATGCTGTGGGCCGGCGTCGAGACCAACCCGGCGTTGGTGCACCTGCAGGCGAAGATCGAACAGGCGGTGCAGCGCGCCGGTCTGGCTCCGGAGGGACGCAAGTTCAAACCACATGTCACTCTGGCGCGGTTCAACGCCAACCCCGGCGAGCGACTTTACGACTATCTGTCGCGCCACGGTCTGTTTCGGGCCGCCCCGTTCCCGGTCGACCAGTTCGTCCTCTATTCCAGTCATCTGGGTCATTCGGGCGCGATCTATACGCCGGAGGCCGTGTATTCGTTCGCCCGCCCCGGAGAACTCCGGGCGCCGTCCGAATTCGAAATGTGATCCTGGTCCGAACCGCAGTCCAAAGGAGGGGACGATGGCAACAGCAACCTTTGCCGCCGGATGTTTCTGGGGCGTCGAAGCGGCGTTCCGGCGCCTCGACGGCGTGATCGACACTTGCGTCGGCTACACCGGCGGCACCACGCCCGATCCGACCTACGAGGACGTGTGCAGCGGTCGCACCGGCCACGCCGAAGCGGTGCGGATCACCTACGATCCGCAGCGCATCTCCTATGAAGCGCTGCTCGATACCTTCTGGGCGATCCACGATCCGACCCAGCGCGACCGCCAGGGACCGGACGTCGGCACCCAGTACCGCTCGGCGATCTTCACCCACGACGCCGCCCAGGACGCCGCCGCGCGCGCTTCCAAGGCGCAACAGGAGGCTTCGGGTCGCTTCGCCCGGCCGATCGTGACCGAGATCGTTCCCGCCGGGGCGTTTTACCGGGCCGAGGAATACCATCAACGGTATCTCGAAAAACGCGGCGCCGCGACCTGCCGCACCCCGTAACGATGGCCGGCGACAGGGTGGGCGCACGATGCTTGCATGTCGCCTACGGCGGATCGACCCGCACCCGTGGCGTTGCGGCCTCGGCGATGGCCCAGGCGGTGGCGGCACCGCACCAGTCGCGCAGCCAGCGCGCGAGATCCGCAACCGCCTCTTCCGGATCAGTGCCGCCGCCAAGCGACTGAACCGTCAGCACGGCCCGGCGCGTGGCGGGCGTAATTGCGCTGCGCGCGTCCTGATACCAGTTCCAGCGCCGACACAGGACCTTCTCGGCATCGGCATAGACGACCTCGCCCGGTTTCGGCGGATCGTTGCGCGCCGCCGGATCGCCCAACGCGAAAAAGGTGTCCCCCGGCCGGGCATGGCGGAACGCCAACGGCGGGCGCACACGCGCCAGATCGTCGGCACCGACCGGAACGCGGTGGCGGATTGAAACCGCGTTGTAGCAATCGACCAGAACATGGACGCGCGGCAGGCCGCGTCCCTGTCGGACCTGCTTGAGCAACCGTTCGACCGACGAGCGGTAGCTCGTCTTCCGGACCCCGAACGCCTTGTAGGCGGCGCGCCATGTGCGCAGCGCCGGCAGTTCGGCCAAGGCGCATCCGTCGAGCGCCGCCGCGGCCGTTTCGACGACCTCGTCCAGCGCGGCGTCGAGCGCCGCCGGGCGCGGCGACGAAAGGTCGAGCTCACCGGTCGCCACCAGGGCGATGCGAACGTCGGGAAAGGAGGGCAGGATTTCGGCGATATCGAGTTCGATCACGCTTCGGGCATTCCCTGTGCGGATGGACGTCGGTTCCGACGCGCGCAGACGCCGCTCATCGCAGCGATGTACGGATTGTCGCGAGCAGCCCGCGCGCGCCCAGCTCTATCAGGTCGAGGGCGTATTCGAAATCTGCCGCTTCACCGCCATAGGGATCCGGCACTTCGCCACCGGGCGGGCGCGCTGCGGGCGGTGCATAGTCCAGAAAAAGCGCCACCTCGGCCCGGGTTTCGGGCGGGCGGCGGCGGGTCAGGATATCGAGATGGCCGCGATCCATCGCCAGAATCAGATCGAATTCGTAGAAATCGGCGACACTGAACCGGCGCGCGCGCAGATCGACCATTTCATAACCGCGCTGGGCCGCGGCGCGCACTGCGCCGGGATCCGGCGCCAGCCCGAGCTGATAGTCGTGAGTGCCGGCCGAATCTATCCTCACCTGCGCCGCCAGGCCGGCCGCATCGATCATCTTGCGCATCACCGCTTCGGCCATCGGCGAACGGCAGATGTTCCCCGTACATACAAACAGTATGCCCATCATGGGCGCAACGCCCCTGCGTGCGTTCGCCTGAATGCGAACCGGACTCCGATTTTTGATTTACTGTATCACGATCGGCGGCTCGGGTATGCTCGCCTCCGCCATGGTGCGACGCACGGCCCCCTCGATCGTGATCCTGACCGGCGCCGGAATCTCCAAGGAATCCGGGCTCGAGACCTTTCGCGATCCTGACGGCATCTGGTCCAGGGTGCGCATCGAAGACGTCGCCACGCCGGAAGCCTTCGCCCGCGACCCGGCGCTGGTCCACGATTTCTACAACGCGCGGCGCCGGGCGCTGCTGTCCCCGGCGGTACGGCCCAATGCCGCGCACCGGGCGCTGGCGCGCCTCGAAGCGGCGTGGCCGGGCGAGGTCCTGGTCGTGACCCAGAACATCGACGACCTGCACGAACGCGCCGGAACCCGGAACCTGATCCACATGCACGGCGAAATCCTCAAGGCCCGCTGCCTCGCCTGTGGTGCCGTCAGCCCGTGGCGCACCGACATGTCGCTGGCCAGCGTCTGTCCCGAATGCGACGCGCTCGGGCGGTTGCGGGTGCACGTGGTGTGGTTCGGAGAGATGCCGCTGGAAATGGAGCGCATCTTCGCGGCACTGGAAACGTGCGGTCTGTTCGTGTCGATCGGCACTTCGGGCAACGTCTATCCGGCGGCCGGGTTCGTGGAGGAGGCGCGCCGCGGCGGGCGCGCCCACACCGTCGAGCTCAACCTGGAACCGTCCCAGGGGCACAGCCTGTTCGCCGAACGCCATTACGGCCCGGCCAGCCGGGTCGTTCCCGCCTTCGTCGAGCGCATCCTGCGCCAGGGGTGGCAGGCATGACCACGGCCGGACAGGGGGACGGGCCGCCGACGGCGGTGGCCGACGTCGTCGCCCGGGCCCGGGCCTGCACCGTGTGCGCCGCGCACCTGCCGCTCGGGCCCCGGCCCGTCCTGCGCGCACGAGCGAGTGCCCGGCTGCTGATCGTCGGCCAGGCCCCCGGCACCCGGGTGCACGAGACCGGTATCCCGTGGAACGACCGCTCGGGAGATCGCCTGCGCGAGTGGCTGGCGATCGACCGCGAGACGTTCTACGACGACACCCGCATCGCCATCGTGCCGATGGGCTTCTGCTATCCCGGCCGCGACCCGCGCGGCGGCGACAACCCGCCGCGGCCGGAGTGCGCGCCGCTGTGGCATCCGCCGCTGCGCGCCGGCCTGACGCAGATCGCGCTGACCCTGCTGGTCGGCCAGTACGCCCAGGCGTATTACCTGGGAGCGCGGCGGCGGCGCACCTTGAGCGAGACGGTGCGCGCCTGGGCCGACTACGGCCCGGCGTTCATCCCCCTGCCGCATCCGAGCTGGCGCAACACGGCATGGCTGAAACGCAACCCCTGGTTCGAAGCCGAACTCCTGCCCGTGCTGCGGGCCCGGGTCCACGCCCTGCTTGAAGATGGCGAGTGAAGTTGAGGTCGAGGCCGGGGCGAGCCCGGGCCGGCGGCCGGCTCAGGCCAGGGCTTCGATGCGCTCCATGTCCTCGTCGGACAGACCGTAGTGGTGACCGATCTCGTGGATCAGGACATGGCGCACGACATCGACCAGATCCTCGCCGGTCTCGCACCAGTAATCGAGGATCGGGCGGCGGTAGAGATAGATGACGTCGATGTCCTCGGGCAGGTCCGAGACGCTTTTGCGACGCAGATCGACACCGCGATAGAGTCCGAGCAGGTCGAACGGCGTCTCGCAGTCGAACTCCTCAAGGGTTTCGTCGTCGGGAAAATCCTCGACCCGGATGACGACGTCGGCGAGATAGCGCCGCAATTCCTCCGGGATGGTCGCAAACGCCTCGCGCGCGTAGGCCTCCAGATCGGCCAGATCGGGAGCGGTCGTGAAGCGTGTCACGTCGTGCAGGTGTGCCATGGTTCCTCGTTGCAGGCGGCCGGCGCCGGGCGTCGTGCCGGGCCGGAGCCGGATCCGCCCTGATACAAGCGAATCGCTTCAATCGGCTCAAAGATGGCCTACCATCCCCTGCGGTTCAATGACCAAGAGACGGAAGGGGAACGGGTGAGGCCCGCCTTTACTGCATCCGCATGGCGCCGTCGAGGCGGATTACGTCGCCGTTCAGCATGGCGTTTTCGACGATATGCAGCACCAGACGGGCATATTCGTCGGGGCGGCCGAAACGTTTCGGGAACGGAACCTGACCGGCCAGGTTGTCCTGAACCTCCTGCGCCATGCCGAGCAGCAGCGGCGTAGCGATCAGGCCCGGGGCGATGGTCATGACGCGGACGCCGAAGCGGGCGAATTCACGCGCCGCCGGCAGCATGAGGCCGATCACCCCCGCCTTCGAGGCGGCATAGGCCGCCTGTCCTATCTGCCCCTCGCTTGCGGCCACCGAGGCGGTCGAGATGATCACTCCGCGTTCGCCGTCTTCGCCCAGCGGCTCGGCCGCGATCATGTCGGCGGCGGCCAGGCGCATCAGGTTGAAACTGCCGATCAGATTGACCCGGATCACCTGTTCGAAGTCGACCAGTGGCATCGGTCCGCTCCGTCCCACGATCCGCTTGGCCGGAGCGATGCCCGCACAGTTGACCAGAACCCGTGCCGGCCCGTGCGCCGTCCGGGCCCGGGCCACGGCCTCCTCGGCCGCGGCGGCGCTGGACACGTCGCACGCCAGCCCCAAACCGCCGATTTCCTCGGCCACCGCCCGGGCGGCGGCCTCGTTCACGTCGAGCACACAGACCCTGGCCCCGGCGCGCGCCAGATGACGGGCGGTCTCGGCTCCCAAGCCGGAGCCGCCGCCGGTTACGATGGCGCCGTGTCCATGCACATCCATGTCGTCCTCTCCTTCTCGTCCCCTCTCGTCCCTGCCCCGCGGAGTTGCGCGGGGCGGGTGCCTGAAAAATCGCCGGCGTCTATAGCAGAGCTCCGGCGCCGAGGCGAGAGCGATTGCACCGGTTGTGCACCCGGAGCGCGCGGCCCATATTTCGGACATGGATCATCCATCCTCCGACCCAGGCACCTGGAAGGGCGGATCGTCGGCGCAGGCCCCGTCGGTTCCCGCCCTTTCCGACCCGGGGCGCTTCGAGCGCGAGCGCGCCCGCATCGACGATGGTTTCTGGGCCAAGGTGCGGCGCACCCTGGGCCGGGTGCCGTTCATCGAAGACGCGGTGGCGGCCTATTTCTGCGCCCGCGATCCGCACACCCCGTTCCAGGTCAAGGCCGTCATCATGGGGGCCTTGGCCTATTTCGTGGTGCCGAGCGACATGATCCCCGATTTCATCGCCGCTTTCGGGTTCACCGACGATGCCGCCGTTTTCTATGCGGCGCTGCGCACCATCGCCCCCCACATCACCGCCGATCACCGCGCCCGAGCGCGCCGGGCGCTGCTCGACATCGACGCCGCGCCGCACCGGTAGCGGCGCCGCAGGCGGACATCCCTGAACCTGCGTTACGGGCGTTCGCGGATCGATTCGCCGGCGGCCCGGCTGGCCACCCGTTCGCGCGCGACGATGGCCTCGCGCCGGGCGATGTAGACCGACGAGCCGGCGATCACCGCGGCGCCGATCCAGGTCCACATGTCGGCGATCTCCCCGAATAGTACGTAGGCGAGCGCGGCGATGAACGGCAGCCGGGCGTAATCGAAGGGAATGATGGCCGAAGCGTCGGCCTTGGTATAGGCGCGCGTCAGCAGGATATGCGCCATCGCCGCAACCAGCCCGATCCCGGCGGTAATCAGAAGCGTAAGCGCGCTCGGCCAGCGCCACACCAGCAGCGCCGGCACCAGCGACAGCGGCGTCAGCACGAGATTCTGATAAAGCACGATGGCCGACGGGTCTTCGGTGCGCGACAGCGCTTTCACGATGGTCACCGACACCGCCATGAACAGGGCCGCGATGATCGGCAGCGCCATCAGCGGGGTGAATTCGGCGAACCCTGGGCGCAGGATGATGAGAACCCCGAGGAAACCGATCATGGTCGCGGCCCAGCGCCGGGCGCGCACAACCTCGCCGAGGAAGATCGCCGCCGCGGCGGTCGCAAACAGGGGCACCGTGAAGTTGAGCGCCACCGCTTCGCTGAGCGGCAGGCTGGCGACCGACGTAAACCAGCACAGCATCGCGATCACGCCGCTGAGGCCGCGCCACAGGTGAAACTTCAGCCGCTGCGTGCGCAAACCGCCCCAGCCAGCACGCATCAGCCACGGCAACATGGCGGACAGTGCAAAGACGTTGCGCAGAAAGGCGATCTCGAAGGGATGCAACTCCGCCGCCGCCAGACGGATCAGCACATTCATGACGGCAAAGCACGCCGCCGCCCCGG
>RFLL01000164.1 GCA_003693905.1 Alphaproteobacteria bacterium | reverse complement strand
TCGTCACTCAATCCGCGCAAGACGATCGGCGACATCATCACTCTGCCGCTCAAGGTTCAGCGCGATCCGGACCCCCGGACCTGGCGCACACGGGTTGAAGAAATCATGGCCCTGGTCGGTCTGCCGCGGCGCGTCTACGACAGCTATCCCAATCAGCTTTCCGGCGGTCAACGGCAGCGGGTGGCGATTGCCCGCGCGCTCATCAATCGCCCCCAGGTGGTGATCTGCGACGAGCCGACCTCGGCCCTCGACGTTTCGGTGCAGTCCCAGATTCTCAACCTGTTGCTCGACCTGCAACGCGAACTCGGCCTGACCTACATATTGATCAGCCACAACCTCGCGGTGGTCGAGCATCTGGCAACGCAGGTCGCGGTGATGTATCTGGGTCGCATCGTCGAAGCGGCCGATACCGACACCCTGTTCCGTGCCCCGCGCCACCCTTATACCCAGGCGCTGCTCGAATCGGTGCTGACGCCCGATCCCGCTCTTGGCATTCCCGATGCCCATCTCGGTGCCGCCTATCCCAATCCGGTCGATCCGCCACCGGGCTGCACCTTCCATCCCCGTTGCGCCCGCGTCATGGACCGCTGCCGTTCGGTTCCGCCGCGCCCGATCCTCACCCCCGAGGGCCACGTCGAATGCCATCTTTACGAAACCGGACAGACAACAGGACGCCTTGCCTCATGAGCCGAGACGCCGCACTCGCCCACATCAGCGACTATTTCGACAACGGTGGCTTCTTCACCGATCTGGCACGCCGGGTGGCGATTCCGACCGAAAGCCAGGAGCCGGCACAGCGGCCGCAGCTTTACCGCTATCTGCACGAAGAGATGACGCCGAGCCTGGAAGCGCTCGGCTTCACGTGCACGGTTTACGACAATCCGGAGCCGCGCGGCGGACCGTTTCTGATCGCGCGCCGTCACGAAGGCGACGATCTGCCCACGCTCATGAGCTACGGCCACGGCGACGTGGTGCGCGGCTATGGCGGCCAGTGGCGCGATGATCTCGACCCGTGGACCCTGACCAAGGTGGGGGAGCGCTGGTACGGCCGCGGCACGGCCGACAACAAGGGCCAGCACACCATCAACATCGCCGCTCTCGACGCGGTGCTGAAGACCCGGGGCCGGTTCGGCTTCAACGTCGTACTGTTGATCGAAACCAGCGAGGAAATCGGCTCGCCCGGATTGCGGGCCTTCTGCGCCGAACACAAGGATTGCTTCAAGGCCGACGTGTTCATCGCCTCCGACGGGCCGCGCCTGGCGCCGGAGCGGCCGACCGTGTTCATGGGCTCGCGCGGGGTGTTCAACTTCACGCTGTCGGTGAACCTGCGCGAAGGCGGGCATCATTCCGGCAACTGGGGCGGCCTGCTCGCCAATCCCGGTATCATCCTGGCCCATGCCATCGCCAGCCTGACGACATCGACGGGCGAAATCCTGGTGCCCGAATGGCGGCCGCCGAACCTCCCCGAATCGGTGCGCCGGGCGGTGGCGCGCCTCGAGGTCGGCGGCGGCAAGGAAGCGCCGGCCATCGACCCTCACTGGGGCGAACCGGGACTGACGCCCGCGGAAAAGGTCTTCGCCTGGAACACGTTCGAGGTTCTGGCCTTCAAGACCGGCAACCCCGAGCATCCGGCCAATGCCATCCCGCCGCGCGCACTGGCCCACTGCCATATCCGCTTCGTGGTGCCGAGCGACCCGGCAACCTTCGTACCGGCGCTGCGCCGTCACCTCGATGCGCGCGGGTTCTCGATGGTCGAAATCACGCCTGATCCCGACCCGATGATGGCCACGCGCCTCGATCCCGACCATCCGTGGGCACGCTGGGCGATCGCCTCGATCGACGCTACTACGGGCAAGGAGGTCGCCGTTCTGCCCAACCTTGGCGGCTCTTTGCCCAATGACGTCTTTGCCGAACTGCTCGGCCTGCCGACCATCTGGGTGCCGCATTCCTATGCCGGATGCTCGCAGCACGCTCCCGACGAGCATGTGCTGGAGGCACCTTCGCGCGAGGCGCTGCAGATGATGACCGGCCTGTTCTGGGACCTGGGCGCAGGCAGCACCCCAGCGCGGCGCACTTGAGAAGCGCCTGCCGCTATGACGAGGAGATAGACCCGTGAGCGAGCTGTGCGATCTCGGCGCCGTCGAATTGCGGCGCCTGATCGGGGCGAAGAAGATCTCCCCGGTCGAGCTTCTGGATAGCTGCCTTGCCCGCATCGCAGCCGTCAACCCGGCGCTCAATGCCATGGTCGCGATGGGCGAGGAGCGCGCCCGCGACGAAGCCAGGGCGGCCGAGGCGGCGGTCATGAACGGCGCGGCGCTGGGGCCGCTGCACGGCCTGCCGGTCGGGATCAAGGATCTGAACGCGACTGCAGGGCTGCGCACGACCTACGGCTCCCTGCTCTATGAAAACCACGTGCCCAAGACCGACGAGCGGCTGGTCGCGGCGGTGCGCAGCGCCGGGGCGATCGTGCTCGGCAAAACCAACACGCCGGAATTCGGCGCCGGCGCCAATACCCGCAACCGCGTCTATGGCGCCACCGGCAACCCGTTCGACCCGACCCTGACCTGCGGCGGCTCCTCGGGCGGCTCGGCGGTGGCGCTGGCCACCGGCATGGTGCCGCTGGCCACCGGATCCGATTTCGGCGGCAGCCTGCGCACGCCGGCCGGGTTCTGCGGTGTCGTCGGCTTTCGCCCGACGCCGGGCACGATTCCGCATGAAGTGCGGCAGATCGGCCTGACGCCGTTCCCGGTCCAGGGTCCGATGGGCCGCAATGTCGCCGACGCCGCTCTGCTGCTGTCGGCACTGGCCGGCTTCGACCGTCGCGACCCGTTCAGCCGGCCGCTCGACGGCGCCCGGTTCGCCGCTCCGCGCGCGAGCGATCTGGCGCGCCTGCGGGTGGCGGTTTCCGAGGACCTGGGCTGCGCCCCGGTCGACAATTCGATCCGCGTCACGTTCCGCGCCCGGGTCGAAAAGCTGGCGCCGCTGTTCGCCTCGTGCGTGCCGCGCGATCCCGATCTTGGCCCGGCGCACGACGTGTTCGAGATTCTGCGTGGCGTCAACTTCATCGCCGCCCACAAGGCGCGGGTCGAGAAGCACCGCGATCTTCTCGGCCCCAACGTGATCGACAACACCGAGCGCGCGCTGGCCATGAGCGCCGCCGACGTGGCCTGGGCAAGCGCGACACAGACGCAGATCTACCGCCGCTTCGTCGCTTTCATGGACGAGGTCGACATTCTGATCTGTCCGGCCTGTTCGGTGCCCCCGTTCCCGCACGACGAATGGTATCCGAAGGAAATCAACGGTCAGACCATGCCGACCTACATGCGCTGGCTGGCGATCACCTACGGCCTAACGTTGACCACCCACCCGGTCGCCGTGATCCCGTGCGGCGTCGACGAGCGCGGGCTGCCGTTCGGGATTCAGATCGTCGGGCGTTATCAGGACGACGCCGCGCTGCTCGGCATCGCGCAGGCCCTCGAACGTGCGTTGGCCGAGGATCCCGAGCTGGCGCGCCCGCGTCCTGATCTCGCCCGCCTGACACGCTAAGGAGAAGCATGATCCCATGACCAGGCGCGTTCTCATTGCCGGGTTCAAGCACGAAACCAACACCTTCTCGAAGCTGCCGACCGATCTTGCCGCCTACCGCGCCCGGGCCTTGCATCGCGGTGCGGAGGTACCCGGTGCCTACCGCGACACCCGGACCGAAATCGCCGCCTTCATCGACGCCTGCGAACGTCACGGGTGGACGCCGGTCTACGGCCCGGCCGGCGATGCGACACCATCGGGCCCCGTCACCCGCGAGGCCTTCGAAACGCTCACCGACGAGATCATCGCCGCCGCTCAGTCGGAGGCCGTTTCGGCCATGCTGTTGCAGCTTCACGGTGCCATGGTGGCCGAACACGCCGACGACGGAGAAGGCGCCCTGCTGGAAGCGATTCGCGCCCGCTTCGGCCGCACCCTGCCGATCGCGGTTACCCTGGATCTGCACGCCAACGTCACCGACAAGATGGCCGATCTGGCGGATATCATCGTCTCGTACCGCACCTATCCGCACACCGACATGTACGAAACCGGGACCCGGGCCGCCGATCTTCTGGCCCGGCAGCTTGACGGGGCAGTGCGCCCGCGCGTCACGGTGCGACGCGGGGCGATGCTCGATGCCGTCGACCACGGTCGCACCACCGCCCCCGGCCCGATGACCGAGATGCTGGCACGCGCCGCGGCGTTCGAGGCGGAGCCCGGTATTCTGTCGATCAGCATCAATGCCGGGTTCCCCTGGGCCGATATTGCCGACGCCGGACCGTCGGTGGTCGTCGTCGCCGACGGCGAAGAGGCCGCCGCGCGCGCCGCCGACATCGCCCAAACCCTGATCGACGAGATCTGGCAGACCCGCCATCGCAAATCGATCGAAACTCTGGATGTGGAAACGGCGCTGGCGCGCCTGGCCACGGTGGCACCGGGACCGGGGCCAGTCGTCCTGGCCGACTATGCCGACAATCCCGGCGGCGGCGGCTACGGCGACTCGCCCCGTCTGCTCGGTGGGCTGATCGCCGCCGGCATCGAAAATGCCGCCTTCGCGACCATGTACGATCCCGAAGCGGCGGCGATCTGCCACCGCGCCGGGGAGGGGGCGGAGGTTTCGCTTGCCCTCGGCGGCAAGATGGATCCCGCCTTCGGCGCCCCGCTCGAGGTGTGCGGCACGGTGCAACGTCTGACCGACGGGCGTCTCACCTTCGATGGGCCGATGGCCAAGGGCGTACACATCGACATGGGACCGAGCGCGGTGCTGCGCGTCGGCGGCATCGACACCGTGATCGCCAGCGGCCGGTTTCAGGTCTACGATCAGCAGTTCTTCCGCCACGCCGGCATCGACCCAGCCTCGCGTGCGGTTCTGGGCGTCAAATCGGCGCATCACTTCCGTGCCGCCTTCGGCCCCATCGCCCGCGCGAGCCTGGTTGTCGATTCGGGTGCCGGGCTGACTTCGGCGAATTTCAAGGCGCTGCCGTTCCGCAAGGTACGGCGACCGATCTACCCCCTTGACCTCGACTGAGCCTTCGAGACGGCCGGCCACCCGGCCCCGTTTCCGGACATAAAAAAACCCCCGGCCGAGGAGATGACCGGGGGAAGAAAGTCTGAAGGGGCGTCAGGTGGTGCGACAGGAGCAAACGCGGAAAATCGTCCGCAACGGTTATTGCGGGCGCCAGATCTCCTCGACCTTGTATTTGCCGCCGTGAACCGAAATGATCGACACCGGCTTGGGCGGCACCATGCTCTTGCGCGTATACGAGATTTCTCCCGTCACCGCCTTGAAGCCGCGGGTCTGGGCCAGTGCATCGCGGATCTTGTCCGGTTCGGCCGACCCGGCGCGGCGGATCGCATCGGCCACCAGCATCATGGCGTCGTAACCGAGCGGCGCAAACGCATTCTCGGGATCCTTGCCGTATTCCGCCTTGTAGGCGGCGATGAACGCCTTGACCTCGGGACGATCATCGGCGCGGTAGGTGTGGGTCGAAAAATAGACATTGTTGGCCAGCTTCGGCCCCGGCGTCTGCGCCACCAGCTCGGTATCGAAGCCATCGCCAGAGACGATCGGCAACTCCAGCCCCTGTTCGCGGATCTGCTTCACCGACAGGCCGGCCTCGGTCGGAATGGCCGAAATGAAGACCGCATCGGGAGGCGGACTGACCGCCTGGAGGCGTGCAATCTGGGCCGAGAAATCGGTATCGCCCATCATGAAGATGTCGCGAAGGACGACCTTGCCGCCGCGTTCCTCGAAGCGCTGGATGAAGAATTTCGACAACGCCTTGGTGAAATCCATGGAATTGTCGGTCCACACCACCACGCGCCGCGCACCCAGCTTGTCATAGGTGAAATCGGCAATCGCGAACGATTGATCGTCGTCGCCGAACGGGGTCATGAACATGTAGTCACCAACCCACTGCGGCAGCATCGGATGGGTGGCACCCGAGGTGACGAAGGGGATCTTCTTTTCTTGGAACAACGGCGCCGCGGCCATGACGAACGTGGTGTCGGACTGGCCGATGCCGGCGACGATACCCTGGGTCAGGATGCGCTGCGCCGCCTTGGCGGTTTCCTGCTGGTCGGTCTTGGTGTCATAGGCGATGATCTCGATCTTGCGGCCGAGCAAACCGCCTGCTTCGTTGACCTGCTTGACCGCCAGCTTGGCCCCGTTGAGCGACGGCCCGTCGAGCGACGACAGACCGCCGGTCAGATTGTATAGCGCCCCGATCTTGATCGGCTCCGCCGCCTGAGCCGCAAAGGCGACGAGGCCGGCGGCGGCAACGCCGGTCACGACGCGCGCAAGCGTCCTGTACATGGCTGTCCTCCCTTTGGTTGCAATGCCTCTTCGCGTCGGCGCGGCCGTGGGCTCCAGAGCCTGCCCGGCGCGGCCGGCGTCACGTTTCCTTTGGACGGAAGTAAACAGGTCAAGCCTGTGCAATGTCAACGACTTTGTACAATATTGACCAGTAGCGCCTATTTTGTATCATCGTGTACATCATTTGCGGCACATCCCGGAGCAACAGGCGATGAATGAAATGGGGCGCGAATTGACGCCCGGCGATACGGTGCTGGACCGGATCCATGCGATGATGGATCGTCTGACCACACGTGAACGCCGGGTGGCGCAGATTCTTCTCGCCAATTTTCCCCTCGCCGGACTGGAAACGGTCTCGGTGTTCGCCCACAAGGCGGGGGTCAGCACGGCGACAGTCCTGCGCTTCGTCAACAAGCTCGGCTTCCCGGTCTATGCCGAATTCCAGGCCGCCCTGCGGGCGCAGTTGGAAACCACGCTGCAATCGCCGCTGCTGCGCCTCGAACGCGGCAATGCGACGCGCCGGGGCGACCAGGGGTCGTTTCTGCGCACCTATGCCGACGGCGTGATCGCCAACATCCGGGCTCTCGTCGACGCCCTGCCCGAGCACGAATTCAACCGCGTGGTCGAACTGCTGTGCGACGACCGGCGCGAGATCCTTGTTCTCGGCGGGCGCTACACTTCCAAGGTTGGGCGCTATTTCGCCGATTTTCTGAAGACCCTGCGCCCGCGCGTCACCTATGTCGAAGGACAGACGCAAACCTGGGCCAACTATCTTCTCGACGTGCGCCGCAACACCGTGCTTCTGGTTTTCGATACGCGCCGCTATCAGTCCGACGTCATCGAATTTTCGCGCATGGCGGCCGCGCACGGGGCCACCATCGTTCTTTTCACCGACCCGTGGCATTCCGATATCGCCAAGGTGGCGGATCATGTTCTATCATTTCCGGTTACCTCCGAATCAATCTTCGATTCGATGGCTGTCGGCATGGTTCTGGTCGAGGCCCTGCAAGGCGCGCTTGCCGTATGTCTGGACGACAAGGCGCGTGAACGTCTGGCCCGCCTCGATGCACTGCGGGCACCGTTGATGCCGCCGCGCAACGGCACCGACGGCGATTGAACGACACCGCACGCATGGAAGAGAGCGAGAAGGAGTCCGGCGATGCCCAGGGAAGAACTCGTCATGATCTGCTGCAGCGATATCGCCGGCCAGGTCCGCGGCAAGGGCTTTCCGGCGCGCCTGCTGCATGAACGGCGGCACAGAGGGGTGGGCTGGACGCCGACGAACATCATGATCACCGGCCACGGCCCGATCGCGCCCAGCCCTTGGGGGCCGTTCGGGGACCTGGTTCTGGTGCCCGATCTCGATGCTCACGTCCGCGTCGATTTCCAGGACGACACGGCACCGGAGCATTTCGTTCTCGGCGACATCCGCCATCTCGACGGACGGCCGTGGGAATGCTGCCTGCGCGACTTCGTGCGCCGCGGCCTGGATGCGCTGCGGCACGAAACCGGTCTTACCGTAAAGGCCGCGTTCGAGCACGAGTTCCATTTCGACGGCGTCGAGGAGCGGCCGAACTCGGCCTACGGGCTCGACGCCTACCGGCGTCAGGGCACATTCGCGCAGACCTTCATGTACGCCCTGGAACGCGCCGGGCTCGGCCCCGATACCTTCATGCCGGAATACGGTCCCTGCCAGTACGAGGTGACGATCGAACCGGCGATCGGTCTGCGCGCCGCGGACGAGGCCGTCATTCTGCGCGAAATGGCCCGCGCGGCGGCGGCACGTGCCGGGGCCCGGGCCAGTTTCACGCCGATCCTGCGCCCCGATGCCGTGGGTAACGGCGTCCACGTGCACTTCAGCCTGCTGGCCGCCGACAGCAGACAGCCGGTCAACCACGATCCCGATCGCGCACACGGACTTTCCGTCACCGCCGGATCGTTTCTGGCCGGAATCCTAGAGCACCTGCCGTCACTGGCGGCTCTTACCGCCGCCAGCACGATTTCGTACCTGCGTCTAGTGCCGCATCGCTGGAGCGCCGCCTACAACAACCTTGGCGTGCGCGACCGCGAGGCCGCGGTACGCATCTGCCCGGTGTTCGAGACCGCCGGGGTCGACGTCGCGCGGCAGTATCATTTCGAGTTCCGCGCCGCCGATGCCGCCGCCAGCCCCTATCTCGTGCTCGGCGCCCTGATCTGGGCCGGGCTCGACGGCCTGCGCCGCGGCCTGCCGACACCAACGCCGAGCGAAGGCGACCCCAGCACCTGGTCGCAGGCGGAGCTCGACGCCCGGGGACTGATGCGTCTGCCGCAGTCGCTGGGGGCCGCGCTCGACAATCTAGCTGCAAGCGAGGCGTTCAAGGATTGGATGGGCCCCACCCTTCACGACGTCTATCTGCGTCACAAGCGCTTCGAGGACGAAAATCTGAGCGCACTCCCGACCGAAGAACAGTGCGCCCGCTACCGCCTCGTGTACTGACTTACGAGCCGGATTCGTCGCGTCCCGGCACCGCGGCCAGAGCGGCGCACATCTCGTCGGTCGTCATCATGCGGCAATAGCCCTTGAACGCACTCAGGGCCGCCTCGTGGCGCTGCCACGTATCGGTCATGCAGGCATCGCGCACGCAGACCATGTAGAAGCCACGGTCGGCACCGTCGCGGATCGTGTGGTCGACGCACTGATCGGTCAGAAAACCGGTCGTGATGATGGTGTCGATGCCGATGTTGCGCATCAGGTATTCGAAGTTGGTCGAATTGAACAGGCTGGACGACGTCTTGGGAATCACCATCTCGTCGTCGCCCGGGGCTACCTCGTCGATTACCCGGGCATCCCACGACCCCTTGGCGATGAAGAAGTTGCACAGCTTGTAGTCGAGGCTGCGATCGCGCCCGTCGCGGGTGTAGTTCTCCATCACCGTGAAGACGACTTCGAGACCGGCGCCGCGCGCCGCATCGAGCAGACGACGCAGGTTGGGAATGACGCGGGCCCGGGCGGCAGCGTAGAATTCGGGGCGTGGATGGCGGTTCGCCTCGTCCATGACCCAGTTCTGCACATCGATGACAAGAAGCGCCGTGCGCGTGGGGTCGATCGGGCGATCGCGACTCAGTTCGTTTTGATGCTCGGACATCGAACGTCCCCTCCCGACATGCCGCCCTGCCGATTCATGGAGACCGGCGCGTGAACCAGCGCCGCACCAGCGCCGGCTCGGCGCTGCCGAACAGACCACCCGGACGATAGATCAGCATCAGGATCAGGCACAGCGCCAGAATCACCTGGCTCAGGCCATACAGCTCCAGCGCCTCCTCGACCGGACGCAAGGCTTCGGAAGCAATGCTGAGGATCACCGTCGCCACGATGGCCCCGGTCAGACTGCCGTTGCCGCCGACGACGATCATGACGACCAGATTGAAGGCCAGCACGACCGAATACGTCCCCGGCGTGATCACCGTAATGAGATGGGCCATCAGCCCTCCGGCCACACCGGCGAAGAAGGCGCCGGTTACGAAGGCGATCAGGCTGATACCGAGCGCGGAGACCCCCATGCACTGGGCCGCCATGTAATTCTCGCGCAACGCCATCATGGTCCGGCCGAGCGAGGAATGCTTGATCCGCCAGCACACGATGATGCTCAGTGCCGTCCATCCGAACACCCACCACAGGTTGGTGAGCTGCGGCAGCCCGTTGAGGCCGAGACCGCCGCGGGTATAGCCGTCCATGTTGTTGACCAGGACCTTGACGATGATGATCAAGCCGAGCGTTGCGACCGCCAGATAGTGCCCGCGCAGGCGCAGCACCGGAAAGCCGACCAGCACCGCAATCAGCGCCGCCGCCGTCCCGCCGACCAGCAGCGACGGCAGCAGGTCCCACTGCTGCACGGCCAGAGCCTCGGGCAGCTCGGGCATCATGAACCCCTTGCGCCGGGCCGGATAGGTGAGAATCGCCGCTACGTAGCCGCCGATCGTCATGAACGCGGGATGACCAAGCGAAAACAGCCCCGTCAGTCCGTTGGTCAGCGACAGCGACGTGGTCAGCATGACGTTGATCAGAATGATGCTGGCCAGCGTCAGAAGGTAGTCGTTGAAGCTCGCCTGCATGACCGCGACCGCTGCCGCGCCGAGACCGAGCGCAACCAGACCGCGCCCCATCGTCCCGCGAGCCGATCCGTGAAGTTCTTGTGCACTCATGGCTCAGGCCCGATCCTCGACACCGCGCCCAAGCAACCCGTTGGGCAGGACCAGCAGGATCAGAATCAGCGTCGTGAAGACGAGCGCATCGCGGTAGCCGGCGTATTCCGGCGGCAGCAGACCGACGAACAGCACCTCCGCCATACCCAGCAGATAGCCGCCCAGCACGGCGCCGCCGATCGACCCGACGCCGCCGATGACCGAGGCGACAAACGCCTTCAACCCGGGCACGAAGCCGAACAGCGGGTCGATCTGCCCGAAGCGCCCGCCCCACATCAGTCCGGCCACCGCGGCCAGGGCGCTGCCCAACCCGAAGGCGGCCATGATGGTGCGGTTGATGTCGATCCCCATCAGGCGCGCGACCTGAAGGTTTTCCGCCGTCGCCCGCATGGCCATGCCGAGACGGGTGCGATGAACGATGACGACGAGAAGGCTCATCAGAACCACGGTCACGCCGACGATGACGAGATCGGTCAGCGACACCGTGGCCGGCCCCAGGGGAACGCGGGTGCGCATGACGTCGGGGAACAGGAAATTGCGCGGCTGCCCGCTGAACACCATGATGCCGACATTCTGGATGACGACGGAAACCGCCAGCGTGGCAATGAACCCAGTGACCTGCGGCGCGTTGCGCATCGGGCGGAAGGCGACCGCCTCGATGGTGACGCCGGCCAGTGCGCCGACGGCGAGAACGACAAGGATCGTCACCGGCCACGGCGCACCGACGGCGACCAGCCCGAGAGTGCTGAACGCGCCGACCATGGCGATGTCGCCATGGGCGAAGTTGATCAGCCGCACGATGCCGTAGATCATCGAAAAGCCGATCGCCACCAGCGCATAGAGGCTGCCCAGGGTGAGACCGTTGACGAGCTGCTGGACGTAGTATTGGGTCATCCGGCGATTCCCAGATAAGCGTGTTTGACCTGCTCGTCGGCGAGCAGCGCCTCGGCGGGACCGGAAAGCGCGATGGTCCCGTTTTCCAGAACGTAGCCGCGGTGGGCCAGCTCCAGCGCCATGGCCGCGTTCTGCTCGACCAGCAAGATCGTCACGCCGGCACGATTGAGGTCCCGAATCACCGCAAAGATCGTCTCGACCATCTGCGGGGCCAGTCCCAGCGACGGCTCGTCGAGCAGCAGCAGCCGCGGCCGCGCCATCAACGCGCGCCCCACCGCCAGCATCATCTGTTCGCCGCCCGACAGGCTGCCGGCGCGCTGCGCGCGGCGTTCGGCCAGGATCGGAAACAGATCATGCACCCGTGCCAGGTCGGCGGCGATGCCGGTGCGCTGGCGCCGGGCATAGGCGCCGATCATCAGGTTTTCCTCGACGCTCAGCGAAGCGAACACCTGCCGTCCTTCGGGGCAGTGCACCACGCCAAGGCGCACGATCGCCTCGGGCGCCTGCGCCGCCAGGGCGATGCGCCGCCCCTGCGACCTCAGCGTAACCTCGCCCGTGCGCGGGCGCAGCAGACCCGACACGGTCTGCAACGTGGTCGTCTTGCCGGCCCCGTTGGCACCGATCAGGGCGACGACCTCGCCTTCATCGACCGTCATCGAAATGCCGCGCAGCACGTGCGTCGCCCCGCGATAGACATGAAGGTCCACGAGCTCAAGCATGGCGATGCGCCGCCTTCGCGCTCGTTCCCAGATAGGCTTCGACGACACGCGGATCGTCTTGCACCTCGGCCGGGGTGCCGACGGCAAGTTCGCGCCCGTGATCGAGCACGTGAATGCGCTGACACAGCTCCATGACCAGGCGCATGTCGTGCTCGACCAGAACCACCGCGATTCCCATGTCGCCGTTGATGCGTCGGATCATCCCGATCAGCGCATTGCTTTCGTGCGGGTTGAGCCCGGCCGCCGGCTCGTCGAGCAGCAGGACCCGCGGCTCGGTCGCCAACGCCCGGGCGATCTCGACCCGGCGCTGGTCGCCATAGGCGAGATCGCCGGCGCGTACGTCGATCAGATCCGACAGCCGCAACACGCCGAGAAGCTCCGCCGCGCGTTCGGCGATCCGGTCTTCGCTGCGATGGAACGCCGGCAGGCCCAGCACCGTCGCCGCCAGGCCGGCGCCGTGGCGCATGTGCAGTCCCGTCATGACGTTTTCGTGCACCGTCATGTCGGGAAACAGACGGATGTTCTGAAAAGTGCGCGCAACACCGTGGCGGGCGAAGACATGCGGCCGCTTGCCGGTCAGATCCGTGCCGGCCACGAAAATACGCCCGGCACTTGGACGCAGCACCCCGGTCAGAACATTGAAGGCCGTCGTCTTGCCGGCCCCGTTGGGGCCGATGAGGCCGATCAGCGCCCCGGGATCGACGCGCAAGGTGAAGTCCTGCAGCGCCTGCACGCCGCCGAAGGCTTTGGAAACTCCGCGACAGTCCAGAACCGGCGACGGTACGGGCGATACGCGATCGGATCGGGCGGACAAGACGCTTCCTCCACCATCAGTCATCAACCCGCGGCATTGCCTCCGGGGCATCCGGGCAGGACGTGGGCAGGCGCTGCCCGTGACGATTCGGGGTCGACCTTATCGACGGGGCTGAATGCGGTCAATTTTTTCATACAAATGGGCGCGTTGTTGGGATAATGTACTAAATAATTCATCACTTGCCGTCCCTCCCGGTCTCTAGAGTCCATGCCGGGCGGGGTGGTTTGTGCGCCCGGAATTTCCGTGCCCGGATTTTCAATAATGCCATCGCACCCCGCCCCCGTTCCGGACCGGCGCCTTCTGCTTCCCCACGAGCCGGATCCGGTCGTGCTCGTCAACGAAACCGGCCGGGCCCCGTTCGTCCTCATCTGCGAACATGCCGGCAACCGCATCCCGGAACGCCTCGGCACCATGGGCCTGAGCGAAGAGGACCGCCGACGTCACATCGCCTGGGACATCGGCGCCGAGGCGGTCGCCCGGCATCTTTCGCGCCGGCTTGATGCGCCGCTGTTTCTGCAACGCTATTCCCGGCTGGTATGCGACTGCAACCGGCATCCGCAGGCGCCGGATTTCATCGCTGCGGTCAGCGAAGGCACGCCGATTCCGGGTAACGCCGATGTGCCGCCGAGCGAAGCGCGCCGCCGCACGGACGAGATTCACCGTGTCTTTCATGACCGCATCGCCGCCTTTCTCGATCGGCGCACCGCCGCCGGTCGCGAGAGCATCGTCGTTTCGGTGCACAGCTTCACGCCGGTGTTCGAAGGCATCGCGCGGCCCTGGAACGTCGGTGTTCTGTACAACCGTGATCCGGTGTTCGCCCGGCGCACCCTGGACTGCTTGCATGCCGAGGCGGGGCTCGAAGTCGGCGACAACGAACCGTACGTGATGAGCGATGAAACCGACTATACGATTCCCGTCCACGGCGAACGCCGTGGCCTGGCCTGCGTCGAATTCGAAATCCGCAACGACCAGATCCGCGACCCTCGCGGACAGATGCTGTGGGCCGAACGGCTGGCGCGGGTCGTATGCGAAGCGGCGGCCGGCCTTTAGCCGGCCCGACCGTTCCCCCGCCCACCGGTTCAGGACCGCGCAGGCAAAGCCATGACACACCCCCATCCTCCGAGCCGGCCGCCGTTGAGCCGCGACGTACCGATCACCCCGGGCGCGAGCGCGTTTCTCGTCATCGACGTGCAGAACTTCTGCGCCTGCCCCGACGGCGGCGAATACAGGAACCTGCCGGCGGCGGCGCGCGAGCGCGAATACGGCGCCTTCTTCGCACGGCTGGAGACGACGACCCTGCCGGCCATCCGCCGTTTGCAGGATGCCTGCCGCGAAGCGGGGATCGAGGTCCTGTTCACGGTCATCGAAAGCCTGACCCGCGACGGGCGCGACCGCAGCCTCGACTACAAGATCACCGGCTTTCACGTGCCGCGCGGCTCGTGGGACGCACAGGTTGTGGACGCCATCCGGCCGCTGGACGACGAGATCGTACTGCCCAAGACCTCGTCGAACGTGTTCATCTCGACCAATATCGACTACATCCTGCGCAACCTCGGCGTGCGCCATCTGATCGTTGCCGGGGTCATGACCGATCAGTGCGTCGAATCCGCGGTGCGTGATGCCTGTGATCTCGGCTATCTCGTCACCCTGGTGCCTGATGCCTGTGCCGCGAAAACGGAAGACCGGCACCGCAACTCGCTGCGCGCCATCGCCGGCTATTGTCGCCAGCGCGACAGCGCCGAGTTGATCGCCGAGATCGCAGCCCTGTGTTCGGGGGGCGGTTCCGGCCGCGGTTCTGAGGTCTAGAACCGATAGCGGAGCTGCACCGAAACGATGTCGATCGCGCTTTCGTACTGGCCCGTCAGATTGCCGCGGAAGGTATTGCCCGTGCCGCTGGTGGTCAGCTCGACCGGGGTGTCGTCGAGAAAAATGTGCGTATAGCCGAGTGAAAGATCGAGGTTGTCGAGGACCCGCCTGCTGGCGCCGAGGGCGATCCAGATGCGGTCGGTCCCCGGAATCCGCGGCGTGCGGTTGGCATCGGGAATCGGGCTTTCGTCATAGGCAACCCCGCCCCGGAAGACCCAGCCGCTGGCCGGACCATCCCCCGGCTTGTACGTGACGCCAAGGGAGCCGAACCAGCTGTTGCGCCAGCTTTCATCCGTCACGCTGTCGGCCTGGGCCGGGTTGTCGAAGCGGATCCGCAACTCGTCGAACCGGCTCCATCGGGTCCAGGCCGCTTCGGCCATCACCGCCCATTCGGAATCGATTTCCTGATAGAGGCCGAAGGAAACGATCTCCGGGAGCGTGATCGACGCCTTGACGCCAGTGTCGACGAATTGCCCGGTGGCCCCGGAAATGCCCTGTCCGACCGATCCGCCGAGATCGAAGGTCGCACTGCCATCCAGCTCATGAGAGATCTTCGAGCGATAGGCAACGCCGATGCGCGTCATCGGCGTCGGCTGAAATATGACGCCCAAGGTATAGCCGTATCCCCAGTCGTCGCCCTTGACGGTCGCGGCGCCATCATCCTGGGTCGGCACACCGCCGAAGGCGCCGCTTGTCAGCACTTGATCGATGGTGCCGAAGTCGATCGCGTTCGACAGCTCGGCGTCGATGTACTGGGCCTGAAACCCGGCCGCAACGGCGATCGTGTCGTTGACCCGGTACGAGACGACCGGATTGATGTTGACGGTCTTCAGATCGGATTTCAGGGCGTGATAGCGCCCGATCCAGCCCGAATCGTATTCGGTCGTCAGGCCCCAGGGGGCGGTCACCCCGACGCCCAGATTCACGCGATCGGAAAGATCCCACATGGCGTAGAACGCCGGGACCAGGGCATCGTCGGCAATGTCGCTGCCGCCGTTGCCGCCGCTGATCGTACTGCTGATCACGGTCGAGGCCGTGCCGCTCTTGAGCTCCGACTGGGGCGCGACGTAGCTGCCGATGGCCGTCACCTGGCTGCCCGACTGAAGCGCCAGGGCCGCCGAGTTGAAAAACATGTCGCTGAGGTCATGGCCGCCCGCGCTGACGCCGGCGAAGGCGTTGCCCAGCGCCGAACCGCTTTGTTCCTTGATTGCGAACCCGGCCGCCTCTGCCCGGCCCGCGGCCACGGCCAGAAGCCCGAACGCCGCCAGCACCCCCCAAGCGTTTCTGAAGCCCCCCATGATTCTGCCTCCCGATACCGTTTTTGAACGCGCGTCATCGATTGGCGCGCGCTTTCGCGCCATGTGGTTTCATCTTTGAAAAAATATCCGCGCGATTCCGTCAACCCCCTTCCTTGCCGGATCACTGACGCGTGCACTGCAACACGAACATGCCCCGAGGGGGCGGTTCCGGGTGCACATCCGCGCGTGCACCGGCATATTCGCGCCCATACCTTGTGACGTGAGCGAAAAGGATCCCTGCGACGAAGCGATCGCAGACCTCGGAACGAGGGCCGCCATTCACGGAATTGTGACCGCCCGGGGCCGGCCCAGCCCCAAACTCACGCGCCGAGGCGGATCACCCTTCCGTCCCGACCTGCGATCACAGCCGTCGTCCGGCCAAGGTGCCGGCATATCCGCTGGATCGTCGTTTCGTCGAGGCAACTGAACGCCGTCGACAGGGCATCGGCGCGCGTCGCGGTCGCAGCCAGCACCGAAACGGCAACGTACCGGTCGGTGCTGCGCCCGGTGCGCGGATCGAACAGATGATGGAACCGCCCGGCGGCATCGAACGTCTGCCCCGCCCCGGCCGAGGTTGCCAGCGCGCGATCGTCGAGATCGACCATGGCGAGCGTGCGCGCCCGATTCGCCGGATCGGCGATACCGACCCGCCACGGCCGACCCGCCGGATGCGTGCCGAGGGCGCGGACCTCCCCGAGATCGAGCAGGACGTGGCGCAGCCCGGCGGCACGCAGCAGCTCGGCGACCCGGTCGGTGATATGCCCCTGAGCGATCCCGTTCAGGGTCACCGCCGCACCGCGTCGATGCAGGACGATGCGCCGCGGCGTCACGCTGAGGGCACGATAATCGACCAGCGCCCGGGCGGCGGCGACCCGGGCCGCATCCGGACCCGCCGGATCGGCCCCCGCACGTGCGAAATGATCGGCGTAAAGCCGCCACAACGGCGCCACGGTCGGGTCGAAGGCACCGTGCGTCAGGTGTGCGTAATAGCGCGCCTCGTCGAGAAGGCGCACCAGATCGAGCGGCGGATCATCCAGCCTCCCGGCCGCGTTCAGCCGGCTGAGCGCGGACTCGGCCCGGAACAGCGAAAAGACGGCTTCCAGCCGCGCGATCTCCGCAACCGCCCGGTCGAGCAGGGCCCGGGCCCGCGTGGCGTCATGATCGTAAAGGGTGATCGATGCCCGCGCGCCCAGGGCCACGCCG
>RFLL01000163.1 GCA_003693905.1 Alphaproteobacteria bacterium | reverse complement strand
TCGGCCGGGGCGGCTGCCGGATGCCGCCGCCAAGGTCCACGGGGCCCGTGCCCTTGCTCCGCCGGCGTTCCGGGACGCTGCCGCCGAGCGATCGGCAACCAGTCGCGACACCACTGACGACAGGTGTCTCGACGCCGTCCTTTCATGAAGCGTCTTTCAACCGCATACAGGCTGCCCCTTGACTGAAACCGCGACGCCACCTCACGACATCACCCCGGTCACCATCGAAGAGGAGATGCAACGCTCCTACCTCGATTACGCGATGAGCGTGATCGTGGCCCGGGCGCTGCCCGATGTGCGCGACGGCCTGAAGCCGGTGCATCGGCGCATCCTCTACGCCATGAAGGAGGCCGGGTACGACTGGAACCGGGCATACCGCAAGTCTGCGCGCATCGTCGGCGACGTGATGGGCGCCTATCACCCCCATGGCGGCGAGGCGATCTACGACGCCATGGTGCGCATGGCGCAGGATTTCTCCATGCGCCTGCCGTTGGTCGACGGCCAGGGCAATTTCGGTTCGATGGACGGCGATCCGCCGGCGGCCATGCGCTACACCGAGGCCCGCCTGGCCCGGGTGGCAAGCGAGGCGCTGCTCGAGGACATCGAAAAAGATACCGTCGACTTTCACCCCAACTACGACGAATCGCGTCAGGAGCCGAGCGTCCTGCCGGCCCGGTTTCCCAACATCCTGGTCAACGGCGCCGGCGGCATCGCGGTCGGCATGGCGACCAACATTCCACCGCACAACCTGGGCGAGGTGATCGACGCCTGCTGTGCCTACCTCGATGATCCCGGGCTCAGCATCGACGCCTTGATGAAATACGTTCCCGGACCGGATTTTCCGACCGGCGGTATCGTGTTGGGCCGGGCCGGAATCCGCGATGCCTATCACACCGGGCGCGGCGCGGCGCGCATACGCGCCAGGACGACGATCGAGGATCCGCCCCAGGGGCGCCATGCCACCGTCGTCACCGAGATTCCGTATCTGGTCAACAAGGCCCGGATGGTCGAGCGCATCGCCGAGGTCGTGCGCGACAAGACGATCGAGGGCATCAGCGACCTGCGTGATGAAAGCGACCGTCACGGCGTGCGTGTGGTGATCGAGCTGCGCCGCGACGCCGAACCGGAAGTCGTGCTCAACCAGCTTTATCGCTTCACGCCGTTGCAGACCGCCTTCGGCATCAACATGGTGGCGATCAACGGCGGCCGGCCGGAGACGCTCGACCTCAAGCAGATCATCGCCGCCTTCGTCGCCTTCCGCGAAGAGGTGATCACCCGGCGCACCGCGTTCGACCTTTCCAAGGCGCGCGACCGGGCCCACGTTCTGGTCGGTCTGGCGATTGCGGTTGCCAACATCGATGCGGTCATCGCGCTGATCCGCGCCGCCCCCGATCCGGTCGCGGCGCGCGTCGACCTGATGGCCCGGGCGTGGCCGGCACACGACGTAGCGCCGCTGATCGCATTGATCGACGAGCCCGGTGTCACCATCGCCGAGGACGGCACGATTCATCTGTCGGAAGCCCAGGCCCGGGCGATTCTGGAGTTGCGTCTGCAACGTCTGACCGGTCTGGAGCGTGAAAAGATCGCCGAGGAGATGGCGACGCTGAGCGCCCGGATACGCGATTATCTTGAAATTCTCGGCTCGCGCGAACGGGTGCGCGATATCCTGCGCGCGGAAATGCTCGACATGAAGGCGCGTTTCGCCACGCCGCGGCGCACCGAAATCGTCGAAAGCCTGGCCGATCAGGCCGACGAGGACCTGATCCAGCGCGAAGACATGGTCGTGACCGTCAGTCACGGCGGCTATATCAAGCGCGTCCCGCTCAACATGTACCGGGCGCAGCGCCGCGGCGGCAAGGGCCGGGCCGGGATGGCCACGCGCGAGGAGGATTTCGTCAGCAAGGTTTTCGTCTGCGACACCCATACGCCGGTGCTGTTCTTCTCCTCGCGCGGCATGGCCTACATGATGAAGGTCTACCGGCTGCCGCTCGGCTCGCCGCAGGCGCGCGGCAAGGCGCTGATCAATCTGCTGCCGTTGCAGCCCGGTGAGACGATCACCACCGCCATGCCGCTGCCCGAAGACGAATCGACGTGGGGCGATCTGTTCGTCATGTTCGCCACCTCGCGCGGCGAGGTGCGCCGCAACCGGCTGTCCGATTTCACTCACATCATGGCCAACGGCAAGATCGCCATGAAGCTGGAAAACGGTGACACGCGCCTGGTCAGCGTGCGCGCCTGCGCCGAGGATCAGGATGTGCTGCTGGTCACCGCGCGCGGCAAGTGCATCCGCTTTCCGGTCACCGAGGTGCGGGTCTTTTCCGGGCGCACCTCGACCGGCGTGCGCGGCATCAAGCTGGTCGGCGATGACGAGGTCATCTCGATGACCATCATCAATCATGTCGATGTCGATGTCGACGAACGCGACGCGTACCTGCGCATCGCCGCCGCGCGCCGGCGTACCGATGGTGAGGACGAGAACGGGGACGTGGGCGCCGGCCCCGATAGCCGCGGTGATGACGGCGATACCGAGGTTGCGCTGGCACCGGAGCGTTTCGCCGCCCTCGAAGCGGCCGAGCAGTTCATCCTTACAGTGGCCAGCGACGGCCTCGGCAAGCGGACATCAGCTTATGAATACCGGGTCACGGGACGCGGCGGTTTCGGCATCGTGTGCATGGATCTCAGCCGTCCGGGTGGCCGCGAGGTCCGGGTTGCCGGCGCTTTCCCCGTCGATGAAACCGATCAGATCGTGCTGGTCACCGATCGCGGCAAGCTGATCCGTTGCCCGGTACACGACATCCGGATCGCCGGTCGGGCGACCCGTGGCGTGCGTCTGTTCGACGTCGCCGAAGATGAACGCGTGGTTTCGGTTGCACGGTTCGTCGATGACGGCGTGGAAGATGACCGCGATGGGCCGTCGCCGTCGGCGTCGCGCGATTCATAACGCCGCTGGCGAAAGGGCGGGGGAGGGAGTTGCCATGACCATGCTGCGCATCGGGGTCTACCCCGGCACGTTCGACCCGATCACTAACGGGCACATGGATATCATCGCCCGTGCCGCCGGCG
>RFLL01000162.1 GCA_003693905.1 Alphaproteobacteria bacterium | reverse complement strand
GGTCTGATCAACCTGTTTCGTGAAGGCGCCCTCAGCGGCATTCTTCCTGTCGTCCTGCCGGCGTTTTCCCAGCGCCTGCGTGCGGGCGAAGACATCACCCCGGGCTATTTGCGCGGTGTCAGCTATCTGACCGGTATTGCGTGGCCGTTTTTCGGTTTCGTCGCGCTGATGGCGTATCCGATCATCCGCATTCTGTTCGGGCCGCAATGGGATGACGCCGTACCGATCGCCCGGGTGCTGTGTCTGGCCGCGGCCATCGGTGCGCCGTGGGGGTTTGCCGATCAGACCCTGATCGCGCTCGGCCAGATCCGCCGCGAGATGTATGCCCAGGCGATGACGGCGCCGGTGCAGATCGCGGCTCTGATCGCCTTGTCGTTTTACGGCCTTGAAGCCGCGGCGTTCGCCGCCGTGCTGCGCTTTGCCCTTCTGTCTTCGATCCGGACCTGGAATCTGAAGCGCTACGCCGGAATCGCGCCCGGTGCGATCGTACGGGCGACGACCGAAAGTGCAGGCGTGCTGGCTCTGTCATGCGCCGGGCCGGCGGTGGTGCTGCTGACCATGCAGATTGACGCCGGGCACCTTTATCTGCCCTTCGCCATTGCCTGCGCCACCGCAGCCGTCGGCTGGCTGCTCGGCGTCTTCATGCTGGCGCATCCGCTCAGGGACGAGATCGTGGTCCACGGCGGCATGGTGTGCCGCGCCATTCTCAAGCGGTGAGATGAAAGGACTCGCCTCCTTCCGGCCTCGGATGTGCCGTCTCAGGTATAGGGCAGACCCAGCGCCTTGATCCGGTCGCAGTCGTAGACGTCGCGAAAGCGCGCCAGCAGCTCGCGGAATTCCGGCTCGATATGGGCGGTGAAACCGCGCACGTTGAGCAGGCCGATTTCTCCTTTGCCGAGTCGGGCCGTGCGCAATATGCCGGCGGCTTCAAGCTCCGCGCGGCGGCGTACGATGCGCAGATACCCACGATAGCGATATCCCGCCTGTGCCGCCGTGCGCGCCTGGCTGCGCGGAAACAGCAGGGCGAAGTCGTGCAGCACGGCCCAGTCCGGCGCCTCGCCCCGGGGAGCCGGAATGGCGATGAAATAGGGAATACGCGGGCGCATCACTCTGGTGCGCATGGTGCGGGTCCGTCCCTCCCAGTCCACGAACGAAACCGTGCGCATCTCCGGCAGGTGCAGGTTGGGAAAATCCACCCGCTCCTGAAGATGGTGCAGATAGCTGTGCACATGGGTATCGAGCATCAGGATGAAGGTGTCGTCACGCTCCGCCAGGCGCCCGAACGGGGTGGCGGGGCCATAGGGTGTGGGGGACTTGTCGTGGTCCTTGAGCAGATCTTCGGCGCCGCGTCCGCAGGCCGAAACCGGATTGGTCGGATGCAGGCTGCGCAGAACACCGGGGCGGCGACGGAAGATCTCGGTGACAAGGCCGGTTTTCGATGGCGACGTGCGGACGTCGAAGGTCTCGCCGGAATCGAGATAACGCACCGTCGCCGCACCGCTTGGAAACGTCGGCATCATGAGGCAGCCGCGATCGCCGAGACGCTTGAGCAGGCCGTCGATGACCAGGTCCGGACCGCCGTCGATATAGCCGAGGCGGCTGAGTGCGGAATGCGCGCAGACGGTTATTCCCGGTTCGAGGCCGACCTTGTCGAGGGCGGCGGCAAATTCGCGCCGGCCGATGCGGTAGAGCAGCCGGTCGCAGCGTTTGGCAAGGGTCCGGCGAAGGTTGTACAGCATGGCTTCGCTCGCAGGTTCGGGGGCGTGCTGTCCGCATCACGCGCGTACGCGCAAATCGGCATCAGGTCCACAGGCCGCGAATGCGCCCTTCCAACAGGTGGGAATCGATAAAGAACTTGGCCGCCCAGTTCAGGTACTCGAAACGGCCGTATTCGCCGTCGATGGGAAACGATCCCTTGATGGCGCCGCGGGTCTCGGGCGGCCCGTCGGGATCCATGGTCCGGCGGACATAGGTGTTGGCCGCCATGGCAGCGTCCAGATAGCGCCGTTCACCGGTGTCCTGGTACAGCATCAGCCAGCAATGGGCGACCTGAACGGATCCGGTCAGACAGGCCCAGTCCACGCTCGCGCGCCAGTCGCTGTCAAGGCGCCCGGGCAGAAAGCCGTCCTCGCGCAGCGCGCCGAGAAGCCCGTCAGCGGTGCGGCGCCCGGCCTCTAGGAAGACCTTGTCGCCGGAAAAGCGATAAGCCTCCAGGATCCCGCGCAAAGCGTAGCCGAGGGTATGGGTCAGCGGATGGTGCGGCTCGTTCAGGCAGCAGTGCTCGATCCAGCCGTTGGGCCGTTGCAGGCCGAGCGCCCAGCGCACGTTGGCTAGCGCCTTGTCGCCGTAGGGACGATCCGGTTCAAGCCGGGCCGCTTCCATGAGGCCCCAGGCGACATGCGTTTCGTAAGCCTTCTCCCCCGGTTTCGCAAACGGAGTCGGGTGTTTGCGCCAGCACCCGTCGGGATCCTGGGATTCGGCCAGCCAGTCGGCGGCGGCGCGCATCGGCGCCCGGTAGGCCTCGCCGAAAGCGTGTACGCCGCTTGCCAGTCCCATCAGGATCTGTCCCGTATTGAAGGTGACGGGTACGACGGGGGTCGAATCGATCCGCCCGCCCTGAAAGCCGCCGCCGGGCAACTGGATCGCCACCAGCCAGTCGAGCATGCGTCTGGCGCGCTCGCGGGCCGCCGCGTCCCCGCGCCACTCGGCATAGGCGATGAGCGTCGGCACGATGTAGCCGGTGGTTTCCGGATAGGACGTGCCCCAGCCGGTGATCAGGCTGTAGCGCACCGCCACTCCGCCGTCGCGCGAAGCCGAATTGTCCTGCGCGCGGCCAAGCCAACCGGCCGCCTCGTCGATTGCTCGTTCGAGGCCGGGGTCTCTCTGCGGCAGGCCGGCGCGATCGACACGAACGGCGCGCTTGGCGGCCGGTGGCAGCTTGAACCACTCGACGGCACGCCCCAACGCCTGTTTCATGGGCATGGGTCAGATCCTCTCCCTCTCGTTTCTCTTGCTCCATTTTTCAGGCGAATATCCCGGTTCCCGGTCGGTGGCTTGTGCAGGCTGGCATCGGTATCGCATGTTCCCACCCGATCACGGTGCGTTCGTTTCACCAGCGACGGATCAGCATGTAGTGGAGTTTGCGCAGCCGGCTTTTCAGCGTTGGGGTACGCCCGCGGCATTCATAGCCGAACGCGGACAAGGCATCGCCGGCGATTTCTTCAAATATGATCTGGTCCGCCTCGGACATTGCCGTTTTCCATTCGAAGACCTTCTTGGGGTCCGGCGCGCGCACTGACATCCGATGCCAGCGGATACTGTCGGACGGCAATTCGTCTGCTTTGACGCCCTTGACGTGATAGTCGAGCATGCGCGCGTCGTATGACTCACCCAGGAAGGCGCAGATCGTACGCAGTGTCGCTTCCGTGTCCAGAACCAGATCTTCGTAGCGCACTTCGAGAAAATGATCACCGAGCAGGTTGCCCATCTTGTGAGCCAGCAGCGTTTTCCACCGCCATTCATGGGCCATGCGCGGGATGCTCGACGTCCCCCACGCGATGCGGCGCAGCGACAGGGCGACGTCGCGCCCGTCGCGGACCAGGTGAATGAATTTGCAGCCGGGAAAAACCTTCCACAGCGTGTCGATCTCGTCGACATAGCCTGGAGTCTTATCGCCCCAGCGCGGCTTGCCCTTGCGGCGGGCATAGTCCTGAAAGATGGCGGCGACGATCTCGGCATAGTCGGAAGCGGGGTATTTTGCGATGGTCGTCACATCGTCGATGAGCTTGCCGCGCACGACCCAGTCGTCTCCGGCGATATCGGACAGCAGACGATTGCGGTTGCCGGTATCGTGCAGATCACCGTAACGGTCGATCTTGCGATAGAACTCGGCAATGAAACCGGACTCGAAGGGGATTGCCAGGTGCGGGTGCTGATTGAGCATCAGACGCAGCATCGTCGTTCCCGAACGCTGCACGCCGACGATGAAGAAGGGAGAAGTATCGTGCAGGGCGGGCACGCTTTGGGTATCTTTGATTGACGTTGTCTTGTTCATCGATGCCGGACTGAAGCTTGAAATGCCAAAGCCTGCAATCCGGGTCGAGCATCGTCGAAACCCGCCCGGCGGTCCGTGGATGATCCTCCGGCGTGGCCGGAAACGCCCGCCCGACCGAAATCATGGAGTCGTAAGGAACTGTCCCGCAAGACAGGTCCTCGAGCAGAGCCGAAAGGCATTCGAGCCCCCATGGGGCCTGTTCGTGAAGTGCTGGCGGCCCATCGGAATTTTAAGCATCGTACAATAGAGCAATATTTATTACAATCAAACCCGATGAGAAGGCCACGTCCTTCGAAAACGATAATTTGGACGGGATGATCATATAATTGAAAAATTAACATTTTTGTGAAAAATTAACGATCCCGTTTCCCCCCATTTCTGGCAATACCGGCACGATGCGTTCCATCGCCCTTCTGATCGTCATTCTGGCGTCGATTCCCATCATCATGCTCAAGCCGCACGTGGGGGTGCTGGTGTGGTCGTGGCTGTCGTACATGAACCCTCACCGGCTGACCTGGGGCTTCACCCAGAATTTCGGGTTTGCGCAGATCATCGGCGCGGTCACCATTCTGGCCTGGCTGTTGTCGAAGGAACCCAAGAAGATCCCGCTGACGCCGGTCACGGCATTCATGATCGCGTTCGTCGTGTGGATGTCCTGGACCACGGTCTTTGCCCTGGTTCCCGACGACGCCTTCCAGAAGTGGGTGCAGGTGATGAAGATCATGGCCATCACCTTCCTCACCCTGCCGCTGATCCAGACCCGGCAGCGGCTCGACGCGCTGGTCTGGGTCATCGTCGTGTCGATCGGTTTCTATGGCGTCAAGGGCGGCTTCTTCGTTCTGGTCACCGGCGGGGAATATCTGGTGTGGGGACCACCGAATTCGTTTATCGCCGCCAACAATTCGCTGGCGCTCGCCCTCATCATGGTGATTCCGCTGATGCGCTATCTGCAGCTTCAGGCGCGCTCCGTGTGGCTGCGCTGGGCGTGGTTGGGGGCGATGGGGCTGTGCGGGCTGGCGGTCCTGTCGACCTATTCGCGCGGTGCTTTCCTGGCCATGATCGCGATGCTGTTCTACATGTGGCTGAAATCGTCGCACCGCATCGTGCTCGGGGTCATCGGGGCGCTCTGTCTCGTGGCCGCCGTCGCCTTCATGCCCGACAAGTGGACGCAACGGATCGAAACGGTCCAGACCTACGAGCAGGACGGCTCGGCCATGGGGCGCTTGGCGATGTGGCGTTTCGGGTTCAACGTGGCCAAGGACCGGCCGTTCTTCGGCGGCGGCTTCGAAATCTTTCCCGCCATGCAATACTACGAGCGCTACGGCATGCGCATCTGCGAGCCCGGGGAAATCGCCGTCGATTGCACGACCAAGGCGCGCTCGTCTCACAGTATCTATTTCGAGGTTCTGGGCGAACACGGATTCGTCGGCCTGTTCCTGTTCCTGGGCATCGGCTGGAGCGCGCTGCTGGCCGGCAACTGGGTGCGCCGGCGCACGCGCAAACGCGCTGATCTGAGATGGGCATTCGATCTGGCCACCATGGCGCAGGTCAGCATGATCGGCTATGCGGTGGGCGGCCTGTTCCTCAACCGTGCCTATTTCGACCTCTACTATCACGTCGTGGCGATCATGGTGGTGACGCGGCTGATCGTCAGCCGTGCGCTCGCGGCGGAACCGGCGCCCGCCGGAAAAGCCGCGACGGCGGCAACCGGTTCCAGCGGGCCCGGTGGCCGTACGTCGCTTGGTACCGCGCCCACCGCTTCCGGCATTGCACCGGGATGAGATGCGGCAGGGGCAGGAGATGACGAGGCAACCGAAATCAGGCGGCAGACACCTTTACCGTGCGGCCGCGCGGTCGGCACGGCACCGCGCGGCGGACGCGGGCGCCGCCGCGGCCAT
>RFLL01000161.1 GCA_003693905.1 Alphaproteobacteria bacterium | reverse complement strand
GGTTGAGGGTAAAAATCAGCATCAGGGCGACCGCGGTCAGAAACGAGCCGGCGATGGAGCCCTGCTGCGCGGCGCTGGGATCGTTGGTCAAGGCGTTGGCCATCGTACTCATGTAGGCGATCACCATGCCGGCGGTGGTCAGGGCGGCGATGAACAGCCGCGCCAGCGTGCCGAGAAACACCCCCACCAGCGCCTCGCCGAAAATCAGCAGCGCCAGTGCCGGCGCCGATTGCGGCATCGACGGCAGGACCGGCGCCAGGACCGGCGCAACCACGAACGCGATCGCCACCGCGAACAGCAGCCGCGCGCGCGTAAAGACGTATGGTTCGGCGAACCCGGGCAGCAGCATCAGGGCCGCACCGATGCGCACGAAAACCAGAAATATCGAAAAGACGCCGGCCGGTAGAAGCGCTTCGAGCATGGCCCGTCAGCCGAGCGCCACGATCCGGTCCATCAGCCCTTCCGTGAACGAGACCAGAACGCCCAGCATGAACGGCATGAACAGAATCAGCGACAGGAAGATGACGATCGCCTTGGGCACGAAGGTCAGCGTCATTTCCTGAATCTGGGTCAGAGCCTGAAACAGGGAAATGATCAGACCGACGATGAGCGCAAGGAGAAGGACCGGCGCCCCGACCTTCAGCATCACGATCACGGCCTCGCGCGAAACCTCGATGACGTCAGCGTCGTTCATGTCGTGCCTTGGACTGTGCGCTGCATGCGATGTGATACGACCGACCAATCGCGGCGGGTCCGGGAAACGCTGCCGCCGTCAGATCGGCATCCGCAGAATTTCCTGGTAGGCCTGAATGACCCGGTCGCGCAGAGTGACGACGGTGCGCAGCGTCAACTCCGCCTTGTTGACCGCGGTCACCACGTCGGTCAGATCGGCGGTGCCAAGCGCCGCCTGCAAGGTCTGACGCTCGCCTTCATACAGGGTGTCGATGACGCCTTCGGTGGCCTGGCGCAACGCATCGGCAAAGCCGCCGTCGCCATTCGGCTTGGCCCCGGAAAGTCCGGGCAGCGCATCCTGCCGGGCGATTTTCTGATACGCGGCAACGGCGTTGTTGAAACTGATGGCCATGGCATGTCTCCCCGGGCATTAGCGCCCTTGCCTGTGGCCGTCCTGGCGTACAATGCGGCCACCTGCCTGGCGGCCGACGAACGACTGTATCGGGTCAGCGCAGCAGGTCTATGGTCCGCTCCAGCATGGTACGCGAGGTCTGTAGAACCCGCAGATTGGCCTCGTAGCTTCGCTGCGCCTCGCGCATGTCCGCCATCTCGATCATCGTGTCGACGTTCGAGATCTTGACGTAGCCGTTGGCGTCGGCGGCCGGATGACTGGGCTGATAACGCAGCCCAAACGGGCTCGGATCGCGACTTATGCGCCGGACGTTGACCAGCTCGGCGCCAAGCTGCCGGTTCAAAGTGCTGCCGAAGGTGACCAGTTTGCGCCGGTACGGTTCGCCGCCCGGCTCCAGCGCGGTCGAACCGGCGTTGGCCACGTTTTCCGAAATGACGCGCAGGCGCGTTCCCTGCGCCCGCATGCCCGAGGCCGAAATGTCGAGAGATTTGAGAAGTTCCGTCATGTCGGGGTCCTCTCAGGCTGTCGTCAACCGCCGCTGCGCAAAGCGGTGCGGAACATGTCGACGTGCTTGCGGTACAGATTGGTCATGGTCTGATAGGCGCCCTGGGTCTTGGTCACCTTGATGAGCTGCTCTTCAAGGACAACCGCGTTGCCCGCGGGCGAGGTTTCATAAGTGTGACGTTGCCTGGCGGCGCGCGCGGGCCCGTCGTGCACGACGGTGCCGCGAAGGTGGCGCGCATGGGTCACAACCGGCTCGACAGGCCGCAGGTGCGGTCGCAGCAGGCGCCGGAAATCACTCTCGCTCAGATCCTTGGGGATGAAGTTCGGGGTATCCGAATTGGCGATGTTTTCAGCCAGAACCCGGTGGCGCTGACCGAGCCAGTCCATGCGCTTGGCGATGGCGGTGAAGATGTCGAGTTTGTCGGCCATTGCGCTCCCGCGCTGTCGCGTCGCCGGGCCTGGTGCAGCGCGCCGGGGACGGCGATAAAGAGGGTATCGGCCGCGAGTATCAGGCTTTGCTTGTTAAGAATCGGTAAAAACGCTTAAATGGTGTCACAAATGCATTCTAACAGGGGGCCGCGGACAGGGACGCAAGAAGCCGCATCCGCGCAAAAAAGTTGTCAAGGACCCGGCACAGGAAGGAGCCGGCATGTTGTATTTAACACGTAAAATCGGTGAATCGGTCGTCATCAACGACGAAATCGAGGTGACCGTCATCGATATCCGGGGGAAGTCGATCAAACTGGGATTCACCTTCCCGGCGCATGCGACCGTTCTTCGGCGCGAAATTTTCGATCGCATTCAGGAGGAAAACCGGGCCGCCGCCAGTGCTGCCGGCAGCGAAGCCCTGGCCGAGGCCATACGCAACCGTTCGCGCACGGGCACCGAGTCCTGAGTCTTCCTGACGGTATGCAATCGCCGCCTGGATCATCATCCGAGTGGAAGTGCAGGTATGCGAGGCGGTCCTCTCCTAGGCCGTTTCCGGGCGGGATGGGGCTTGTCCACGCCTTGTCCTGCGCACCCGCCGGCCCGCGCCGGGCCGTGCGGCCCATTTCTGCAACCACTCCCATGTTCCGGGCGCACGGGCGATCCGCGCGTGCGGCCGTTCGCCTGTACCGAAGCTGTTCCGAAATCCGGATCTTTGCCCTTTCTTTCGCTCTGCTTCCTGCGCCCTTCCTCCGGTTCCGGTCTCCGGGCCCGATCCGGGGTGTCATCTTTCAACCCTTCGTAAGCCTTCGTTAAGCATGTTTGGCGACCATCAAGGGGCCAGACGGAGGCCGGGGGCAAAGCCGGACGGCAGCGGCGCGCCGTGCGTTTCCGGCCCCTCCTCCTCATCGGCGCCTTTGCCGGCAATTACAGTCGACGAGAGCATCATTGGTCGAGCGCACGCCATCGCAGCAACCGACCGGGATTTCCCCGCCCCCCGAAGCCGGCGACCCGCCGCCGGTGGCGGTCGCGGTCGAGTCCGATCCCACCGGCGCGCACGCCCCGCGGGTGGTCGCCAAGGGGCGCGGCGCGGTGGCCGAACAGATCCTGCGCATCGCCTTTGATCAGGGGGTCAAGGTTCGCAGCGATGCCGACCTTGCGGAAATTCTGGCCGCGGTCGAGGTCGACAGCGAAATTCCGCTTCAGGCGCTGGCCGCGGTCGCCGAGATTCTCTCCTATGTCTACCGTGCCCAGGGGCGCATGCCCCCCGAGCCCGCCCGCCATCGTTCGGAGATACGACCATGACCCACGTTCAGGATGTCGAAACCATTTTGCGGACGATCGAGGGTGACGTACGCCGCGCCCAGGCGATGCTGGCCGCTGGTGATGCCATCGACCTGTCGGCATTGCAGGATCGGGTGGACGCGTTGTGCGCCGGCATGGCCGCGCTGCCCGCAGGTCAGGCACACAGATTGCGCCCGGCGACGCTGGCGCTGATCGACGACCTCAATGCTCTGGCGCGAATCGTCGAGGTCCGCCTCGATGAACTCAAGACGCAATTGAGCGACACCGGCCAGCGCACCCGGGCCGTCGGCGCTTATGGGCGCGCGCCCGGCAGATCTCGCCGCGGTCCGCGCAATCCCGGCGGTTGACCGCTTCGGGCACCGATCAATGGATCTGAGCAACTATCTGCGTTTCGTCGTTGCGCTGATTTTCGTTCTGGCGCTGATTGCCGCTTTGACCTGGGTGGTCAGGCGTCTCGGCCTGGGCGGAGCCCTGCCGGCAACCCGCGGCGCCAGTGCCCGGCTGTCGCTGGTCGAGATCAAGGTCGTCGATTCGCGGCGCAAACTGGTGCTTCTGCGCTGCGACGAGCGCGAACACCTGGTCCTGCTCGGGCCCAATCAGGACCTCCTCATCGAACACGTGCCGTCAGCGGCGTCCCCGGTCATCGCCGATGGATCGCGACGCAGTACCGAAACCAAGAACACCACGGACGATGCCAAAGGAACGAGCGCCGGATGATCGTCTCGACATCACAACCAAGGCCACCCGCCCCCGACGGAGACATGGGGATGCAAGAAAGCCTCCGCGATCATTGCCCTGCCATCATCGAACGTGACCGCGGCACCGGTCCGCTCGCAGCGAGCGTGATTCTGCCTGGCATTGTTCCGTTCGGCGTCCTTCTGGCCGGTGCCTTCCTGTTCGGCGCCGATCCGGCCGCGGCCCAGACGCTGCAACTGGACTTCGGGGATGGCGGCGGCTCGACCACGGCCCGGCTGCTTCAGCTCATTCTTCTGATTACGGTCCTCAGCCTGGCGCCGTCGATCCTGGTCATGGTGACATCGTTCACGCGCATCGTCGTGGTCCTGTCGTTCCTGCGCAGCGCCTTGGGAATCCAGCAGACGCCACCCAATTCGGTGCTGATCAGCCTGGCGCTGTTCCTTACCCTGTTCGTCATGATGCCGACTCTGGAGACGGTCTATGACCGCGCCATCCAGCCACTGATGAACGAGGAAGTGAGCGAGCTCGAAGCGATCGACCTGGCCGCTCAACCGGTGCGCAAATTCATGCTCGCTCACGTGCGCGAGCAGGACCTGAAGCTGTTTCTCGATCTGTCGAAGGCACCGCCGGTGGCCTCCCCGGAAGAAACGCCGCTGCGTTCGCTGATCCCGGCGTTCATGATCAGCGAGCTGCGCCGGGCCTTCGAGATCGGGTTTCTTCTTTTCCTGCCGTTCATCGTCATCGACATGGTGGTGGCTTCGGTACTGATGTCGATGGGCATGCTGATGCTGCCGCCGATCATGATCTCGCTGCCGTTCAAGCTGATCTTCTTCGTTCTTGTCGACGGCTGGTATCTGGTCGCCGGCAGCCTGGTTCAAAGCTACGGCTGACACACCGATCGTCCCCGCCCCCATTGTCGGCGGCGAGGCCGTCGACCCGGATTGGTCCACCCGGATCAGTTCGCCTGGGGCGAGGTCGCCTGCTGGACTGCCTGCCCGTAGACCGATTGATAGCGGCTGAGGAAGGCCTCGGCCTGCGCAACTTCGGCCAGTTCGTCGGCGATCGTCTTGGGGCGGGTGGGATCCAGGCCGCCGGCAAGCAGCAGGAACGTCTCGCGATCGGGGCTGCCGGTCATGGCCGCGCCCCAGTCACGGTTGAGGGCGATCAGATCGTCCCGCGCCCCGGCCATGGTCAAAGCAATCGCCAGATTGACGACGTCGCGGCTTTCTTCTTCGCTCAACGGCCGCTGCGGCGGGGTTTCGGGGACCAGACGACGCCACGCCGCCGCCGCCGCCGCCCAATCCTGCTGCATCGAGAAGATCTGTGCCCGCAGCCGCAGGGC
>RFLL01000160.1 GCA_003693905.1 Alphaproteobacteria bacterium | reverse complement strand
CGGGCGATCTCCAGGGCCTGCGTCACCTTTTCGACATGGCCGTGGCGGGCGCTGCCGCGAGTCGAAAACGACAGCAGTGCGACCCGCGGTGCCGTGTCCAGCAAGCGCCGTGCGCTCGCCGCCGAGGCGATGGCGATGTCGGCAAGCTGGGCCGGATCGGGGTCGATGTTCAGGGCGCAGTCGGCAAAGATCAGCCTCCGTTCCCCGCTTCCTGCCGCCGGCCCGGCGGTAGTGCCGGGACGCGGCACCAGCATCAGAAAAAAGCTCGACGGTGTTTCGATGCCGGGCGTCGGGCCGATGCCCAGCATCCCCGCTTCGAGCACCCGGCGCGTCGGGTTGGCCGCGCCGGCCACCACGGCGTCGGCATCGCCGGCGCGCACCATCATGGCGCCGTAATAAAGCGGCTTGCGCATCAGGCGCGCGGCAAGGCCGGGATTGGCTTTCGCTCCACTGCGCCCGGCGGCGTAAAGCGTTGCGTATGCCTCCCGGCGCGCCGAAGTCGCCGGATCGACGAGGGAAATTCCGTCGAGGGAAACACCGGCCCGCGCCGCAACGGCGCTCACTGCATCGGGGGGGCCCAGCACCACCGGCCGGGCCAGTCCCTGATCGGCCAGACGGCGCGCTGCGGTCACAATGCGCTCGTCTTCGCCTTCCGGCAGCACGACGGTGCCGTGCCGCGCCCTGGCCCTGTCGATCAGCTCCGTCGGGATCTCCATGACGGCAAAGCAGATAGCGGATTTTCGCGTGCAGATCCACGGCCGATGCCGACCCCGAGCGCAGCGCAGCGCATGAGGCGACAATGAGCGACGACAGCAACCAACCACCCCGCATCCACCGCGGCCTGAAAGGGGTCTATCTCGACCGCTCGGCCGCCTCGTTCATCGACGGGCGCGCCGGCGAATTGCGCTATCGGGGCTATTCAATCCACGATCTGGCGCAACATGCCACGTTCGAGGAAACCGCCCATCTTCTTCTCAAGGGTGAATTGCCCACCCGCGACGAACTGGTTCGCTTCGATGCCGCGCTCAAAGCCGCGCGCGAGGTTCCGGCACCGATTTTCGAGATCATCCGCGCCGTCGCCGGAGCGCACCCCATGGACGTTCTGCGCACGGCCGTCTCGGCACTGGCCGCCTTCGATCCCGAGACCGCCGATACCACGCCGGAGGCGACCCTGCGCAAGGGGCTCCGCCTGAGCGCGCAGGTCCCGGTCCTTGTTGCCGCCCATGCCCGTCTGCGGGTCGGGCAGGCACCGGTGGCCCCGGATCCCGCGCTTTCCCACGCCGCCAACTTCCTCTACATGCTGAGCGGGCGCGCACCCGACCCCGAGGCCGCACGGGTGCTCGATACCGATCTTGTGCTGCATGCCGAGCACGGCTCTAACGCCTCCTCCTTCACTGCCCGCGTGGTGGCCAGCACCGAGGCCGATCTGCACGCGGCGATCACCGCCGCCGTGGCGGCGCTGTCCGGCCCGGCCCACGGCGGTGCGGCGGAAAACGTGATGCAGATGGTCAGGGAAATCGGCGATCCGGCAAACGCCGCCGCGTACGTGGCGGCCAAACGCCGCAATCGCGAGCCGATCATGGGCTTCGGTCACCGGGTCTACCGGGCCGAGGATCCCCGCGCCCGGCATATCCGGGCCGCCGTCGAGCGGCTGTCACAGCACCTCGGCGAACCGGAATGGTATCGGATTCTGCAGGCCGTCGTTGCCGCAATGAGCCGCTATGCCCGCCACGGCGTCCACGTCAACGTCGATTTTTATTCCGGCCTCGCCTATCACCTGCTCGGGATTCCCGAGGACCTGTTCGTCCCGGTCTTTGCGATCGGCCGGGTGCCCGGCTGGACCTTGCAGGTGCTGGAGCAGATCGAGCGCAACATTCTGATCCGGCCGCTGCTGGTCTACGACGGGCCGCCACCGCGGGCGTATGTTCCGATCGAGCGGCGCTGAACCCGCACCTTCCGATACTGCGGGAGCAGTGCGGCGTTCATGCCATGCGATGAATCAGTTCCGCCAGCCGACGGATGCCGTCTTCGATTTTCTCTGCCGGGATCGAGGAGAAGCCGAGGCGGAACATGTTGCGCGGCGAACCGGGGCCGTGAAAGAAGATGGTTCCCGGCTCGATGACGATTCCCTCTTCCAGCGCGGCGGCCGCCAGACGATCGGCGTCGAGCCCTTCGGGCCCGCATACCCAGTAGCTGGTGCCGCCGAAGGACGGCGTCATGGCGCTGTCCGGCAAGTGGTTCTGCAATGCCCTGCCCATGGCTTCCCAGCGGGCGCGATAGACCCGCTGCAGACGGTGGATCAGCGCATCGTAGTAGCCGCCGGCGATGAACAGAGCCACCGTGCGCTGGTTGTTGGACGGTGGGTGACGCAGGATCATCCGGCGCAACAGCCGCGCTTCGGCAATCAGCGGCGGTGGTGCGACCATGTAGCCGATCCGCAAACCGGGTGCCAGGCTCTTGGAAAACGAGCCGATATAGATCACCGCCTGATCCGCATCCATGGATTTCAACGCCGAAGTCGGGGCGCTGACGAAATTTGCTTCCGCTTCGTAGTCGTCCTCGATGATGGTGAATCCGTACCGT
>RFLL01000159.1 GCA_003693905.1 Alphaproteobacteria bacterium | reverse complement strand
TGGGCGATGGCCGTTTCCAGAACCTCCCGCATGGCGCGGTAAAGATGCGCGAGCCGGGCGGCGTCGAGTGCCTGGCGCGGTGTGGCCGGATGGATGCGGGCCTGAAACAGAATCTCGTCGGCGTAGATGTTGCCGACCCCGGCCACGACCTCCTGGTTCATCAGAATTGCCTTGATGCCGCCTCTTCTGGCGCTCACCCGCTCCGCGAAGCCGGCCGCCGTCAGGTCCGGATCGAGGGCATCGGGGCCGAGGCCGTGGGCGGCGATGAAGTCCTCAATGCGGGCACTCAACCCGACCCTGCCGAGGCGGCGCGGGTCGACGAAAGCAAGGGCGGTTGCATTCTTGAAGTCGAGACGCAAGCGCTCGAACCTGGGCGCCGGCGCCGCCTTGACCACGGGAACCAGGGCCCCGGTCATGCCGAAGTGCATCGTCAGCCAGCCGTCCCCGGCGATGCGCGCGAACAGATGCTTGCCGTGGCGTCGCGCGGTGCTCAGCCGGGTGCCGCACAAGGCCCCCTGCAACGTCTTCACCGTGGAGCCGTCGACGATCCGCGGGTCGGCCACGACGACATCGGCGATCGTCCGGCGCAGGCCGTGGCGCTCAAGAATGCATCTGAAATATTCGACGTCGGGCAGTTCGGGCATGGGCGCAATCCCGCTGATATGGAACTGGCGCACGAGCGCGCGCCCAGGTTCTGCATCTGATCACCTGATTGTCCGTGCGCCTGATTATTCATGGTAGTGCCGGGGCGTCATTTGAGCCAGATCAAGAGGTCCGGATCAGAGGCGATTGCGGCGCCCCGGAATTCCGACCATGATCCCGGGCCTGCGTGTGCGATCATGGCCCGCAGGCGACGGAGACAGGGGAGGAGACGGCATGGCGCAGAACTGGGCGCGTTCGGTCCGGTGGCGGGCCTGGGACGGGGAAGGTCTTGAGCATCTGGAGCTTTTCACCACCGATATCGGCCGGATCGTTGCCGAAAGTGTCGTCATCGGCGCGCGCGGCGGCGTCCCCTACGGCCTGCGCTACCGGATCGAATGCGATGATGGCTGGCGGGTCAGAGAGGTCGAAGCGGCGGTAGCCGGTGGCGCCCGCATCCATCTTCGTGCCGACGGACGGGGCAACTGGACGGATGGGACGGGCCGGGCGTTGCCGGATCTGGCCGGTTGCATCGACGTCGACATCGCGGCCACGCCGTTCACCAACACGCTGCCGATCCGGCGGCTGAATCTGGCTGAAGGACAGGCCCGCGACATCCGTCTCGCCTATGTGCCGCTGCCGCACCTGGAGGTTGAGCCGGTCGCACAGCGATATACCTGCCTGGAAAAGGGCCGGCGGTATCTCTACGAAGGCCTTTTCCGCCGGTTTCAGGGCGAACTGCACGTCGACGCCGATGGCCTCGTCCTCGACTATCCCGACACGTTCAAACGCGTGCACTGAGATCGGGCCGGTTCACCTTCTGTTGGCTCCCGGGAGTCCGTTCCGGGGGGACGGTTCGATTATTTGTACATGTATTGATGCATGTCAGAGCCGGCAGGCTCCATCCCGGATATTGTTAAACAAAAAGGGATGGAGGATGCCATGCTGGAACGATACTTCATGTCGTTCGGACGTCATGTCCGGACGACGCTTCTGGTTGCCGGTTGTGTGATCTTCGCACCGGTCGTCCTTGCCGACGAACCCGGTTCGCCGACGGAAATCTTCACCATCGCGCGCGGCGGGGAACTCTATGACAACTGGTGGGCGGTGCTTGAACAGGACGCACCGCGTACGACGCATCCGGCTTATCCGGTCTCCGGCAAGAAGTCGGGTGGCACGACGTGGCGGTGCAAGGAATGCCACGGCTGGGACTACAAGGGTGTCGACGGCGCCTACGGATCCGGATCCCATTACACGGGGATCAAGGGAATCACCGCCTATCGCAACGCCGACGTGGCCAGGATCAAGGCGATCATTCGCGACGACACCCATCGCTACACCAAGGCGCTGCTGCCCGACAATGCGGTCGAGAAACTGGCGCTGTTCGTCAGCCGCGGCCAGATCGACATGGACAAATACATCGATCGCAAGACCAAGCGGGCCCGCGGCGACATTGGCCGCGGCGCCAGTCTCTATCAGACGGTCTGTGCCGTGTGCCACGGCTTCGACGGCAAGGCGATCAATTTCAAGGATGAAAACAAGCCCGAATTCATCGGCACGGTCGCCAATGAAAACCCGTGGGAGGTCCTGCACAAGATTCGCAATGGTCAGCCCGGGGTCAGCATGGTCGCCATGGCGGCCCTCAGCGTCGAGGACCAGGTGGCGATCCTGGCCTATGCTCAGACGTTGCCTAGGAAGTAGGACCGTCGGGATCGGGAATCGGGGCCTGCGGGTCGGATCCGGCGGCGGATCTTGATGCGACGGCGGCCCGGATGCGGCTTCGGGACCGCCGCCGGCGGCGCATCATGGCCCGGGCGGACAGACCGAACAGCACGGTGAGCGCAGCATAGGCCACCGCCTGGCCCGCGCCGCCGCCCAGCCAGCTCCTCAGTGCCGCCGAGACACGCTCCCCGGCCACGACCGCGGCATTGCCGCCGGGCAGAGTTTCAAAGCCCAGCGCGCTGCCCCAGAAATATGCGACATAGGCGCCCGACAGGAGCAGAAGCAGGCCGCCGATCCGTGTCACGTACGGCATCAGGCCGGCGCATGCGGTGGCGATACCGCTCCGGGTCCAGGCAGCGGCGACGGCCAGGGTGCCGACCACGCTTCCCATGCCGAGTGCGTAGGCGAGAACGCCGAGGACGCCGGTGAGCGGACCCCGGGAAGTCGCGGCCCCGACGACGGCCAGAAAGATTGGCAACGTGCACGACAGCGATGCCGCGGCATAGCCGAGACCGAACACGAAGTCTCCGCGCAATCCGGCGCCGTTCGCGGGCGGAGCGGGCGCCGGCGCCGCGAGGCCTGGCAGGATAAGGCCCGGTCCGATCCGTCGTCCCGACAGGGCGTACAGCCCGGCTGCGATCAGGCCCAGCCCGATCGTCAGCCCGATCCATGGAAACGCCGCGGCGAGCCATCCGGCCCCGAGCGCCACGGCTCCGCCGCCGAGCCCGAAAACCGTCACGAATCCGCTCGTCATGGCGGCGCCGGCGGCGACGCCGGACAGACTGGCACGGGACAGATCGCGCGTCGGCGTTCCGACCGTCATCCGGCGCGCCAGATAGGCCGGCAGAAGGGCAAATCCGCACGGATTGACGGTGGCCACGGAACCGGCGGCAAAGGCAAAGGCGAGGATGCCGATCATTTCATTGTGCCGGCTTTCCGTCGGGAAGGGTCATCCGAATCCCACCTCGATTCCGCCTACCCGGCGCAGCAGGACAGCTTGGCCACGTCCTTGTCGAAGGCCTGGGCGGCCAGCTTCAGGCCCTCGACCGTGGTCAGATAGGGAAAGATCATGTCGCCCAGCTCTTGCACGCGCAGTCCCTGCCGGATCGCCAGGGCCGCCGTCTGGATGCTGTCGGCGCCTTCCGGGGCCAGAATATGGGCACCGAGCAGCCGATCGGTGGCGGCATCGGCGACGAGTTTGATCAGTCCGCGCGTATCGCGCGCGGCCAGGGCCCGGGGCACGGCCTCCAGCGGCAGCACCGAGGTGCGCACGGTGTGCCCCTGATCCCGGGCCGCCGCCTCGCTCAGGCCGACGCTGGCGACCTGGGGGTCGGTAAAGACGACGGCCGGCATGGCCCTGGCATCGTAGCGGCGGCCGTCGCCGTTCAGGGCGTTTTCGACAGCAATCCGGGCGCCGTAGGCGGCCATGTAGACGAACATGTCGCGACCGGTCACGTCGCCGGCGGCATAGATGCCTGGCCGGCTGGTCCGCATCCGCGCGTCGACCCGAATGCCGCCGTCGGGCCGCAGCGCCACGCCGGCCTCCTCCAGGCCCAGGCCTTGCGTATTGGGGCGCCGCCCGGTGGCCAGCAGCACCTTTTCCGCGGTGATCGTCTCCTCCTGGCCGCCGACCTCGATGGTCAGGGCGACGCCGCCTTCGGTCGGTCGGATGGTGCGGTAGGACAGGCCGCAGCGCACGTTCAGCCCTTCCTCGCACAGGTAGCCGGTCAGGGCTGCGCTGATCTCCGGCTCGGCCGCAGGCAGGAGACGGCGCCGGGTCACCAGCGTGACCCTGACACCGGCGCGGGCGAACATCTGCGCCGCCTCGCAGCCGATGTAGCCGCCACCGATGACCAGCAGCGACGCCGGCAGCTTTTCAAGCTCGAAGGCGCTCTGGCTCGTCAGATAGGGAATTTCGTCAATCCCGTCGATGGCCGGGACCGCCGGGGCGGAACCGGTGGCGAGGACGATCCGGGGCGCGCGCAACAGACGGCCGTCGAGCGCGACGCCGCCGTCGCACAGCCGGGCCCGGCCTTCGTGGTATGCGATGGTGTCGTAGATGCGCAGCAGATCGACGTACTTGGCCTGGCGCAGATGCGCGACCAGGTCGTTTTTCTGGGCGATCACGGCGCGCCAGTCGACCAGTCTGGAATGGGCCTCGATTCCGGCAAAACGCGATGCCACCCGCGGCTGATGCAGGGCTTCCACGGCGCGGATCAGCGTTTTCGATGGCACGCATCCGAAATTGACGCAGGTTCCGCCGATGGTCCCATGACCGATCAGTGCCACACGTGCACCATGCTCGGCAGCGGTGATGGCCGCCGAAAATCCGGCCGAGCCGGCGCCGACGACGATCAGGTCGTAGGAGTCGTTGCCGGTTTCGACAGTTCCGGAACAGCAGACGTGCGGGGCTTCGTTCATGGCTTGGCGCTGCTTTCTTCCGGTGCCCCGGCACAGCAGGATTGCAGTGCCTTTCGTCGCCGGTAGAGAGCATAGACGGTCAGCAGAATGAAAAAGACGAGCGCCGGGAAAAGGACGTAATCAGCCCAGCCGAGCCATGCCGACAGGCCGACGGCGCCGAACAGGACGACCAGCAGGGGCGTGAAACAGCACACGGCGGCCACGGCGGTGCCAATGATCCCGGTGCGGAGCATTTTTTTGTATTCGGTCATAGATTGATTTCCTCACAGCGAAACGATGGGCAGCGGATCGGACATCGCCACCCGGACATCGCCGCCCGGTGCCTGCGCGTCGATATGAGGTAACCGTAACTCCTGTAGTAACTACAGGTTCAAGATCTTTTTTTCGGGCACCCTTTTCAGGGCATTTCCCGGGGCGCTTTCCAGGGCGTTTCCCCGGCCCGGGCGAAATCGGGCGCGGTGTTCGAAGCCGGTGCTGCAAATGTCGAAGAGGTTCGGGAAGAGTCCGAAGAAAACCGGAAAAAAAGACCCCTAGGGAAGCGGGACCGCGGCCCCGGGACGGGTGCGGGCGATGGCCCGGCTGAGGACGATCAACGGCAGAATCCCGACCGCGACGATGGTCAGCGAAGCCGTCGATGCCTCGGTCAACCGTTCGTCGGCGGCCAGGTTGAACGCCTGCACCGCAAGGGTGTCGAAGTTGAAGGGG
>RFLL01000158.1 GCA_003693905.1 Alphaproteobacteria bacterium | reverse complement strand
TATTACTTCAAGGTGCCGCAGGATTTCGCCGAGCGCCTGGTCATCGTCGTCGATCCGATGCTGGCGACGGGTAATTCAGCGGCCGCGGCGGTCAAGCGGCTCAAGCAGGAAGGGGCGCAGAACATCAAGTTTGTGTGCCTGTTGGCCGCACCGGAAGGGGTGCGCCACCTTCTCGACGCGCACCCGGATCTGCACATCTATACCGCCGCGGCCGCTGAATTACCCGTCGCCAGCATCGGATCGACGACGATGACCAGGCGCTCGGCGAAATCCTGCGGCACCTTGAAGTAATATTCGATCGCCACCAGCGTCTTGGGATCGCGGTAAAGGCCGATGTGCCCGACACGGGCCGAGGGCACCAGATCGAGCAGCCCTTCGAGCAGGCCGAGGCCGGCACGCAGAATCGAGACGAAGACGAGCTTCTTGCCGTCGATCCGTGCCGCCATCGTCCTGGCCAGCGGCGTTTCGATTTCGACCCTGGTCAACGGCAGATCGCGGGTCACCTCATAGCCCAGCAGCAATGAAATTTCGCGAAGAAGCTGCCGGAACTCCGCCGTGCTGGTCTGTTTGCGCCGCATCAGACCCAGCTTGTGCTGGACCAGCGGATGGCTGACGACCGTGACGTTCCGTTGTTCCTGCCCCATGCGCCCCCCTGTCGTTTCACTCGTGCGGTGTTCATCCCACATGACGGACTTACGTGACGGGCCGAGACGACCCGCGCGGCCGGCATGCGGTCCATGTACCGTTTTGCGCCGGCGCGGCCAAGCGAAACCAGCAGCCCCGGCGGGGCTCGCTCCGGTTCTGCTCTCTTCCTGTCCGGGTCATCCCTTGATGCACACCAGCGGGGCGAGGCGTGCGACGCGCCGGGCCAGGCCGGCACGTTCGGCAGCGACGACGACGGCACCGACGTCCTTGTAGGCGCCGGGCGCTTCCTCGGCAACGCCGCGGGCGCTCGGGCTGCGCACCAGAATGCCGCGATCCGCCAAGGCATCCACGACCTCGCGTCCGCGCCACTGCTTCAGCGCCTGATGCCGGCTCATACGCCGCCCGGCACCGTGGCAGGCGGAGCTGAAGGCGCGCGCCTCGCTTTGTCTGGTGCCGACCAGAACGTACGATCCGGTCCCCATGCTGCCGCCGATCAGCACCGGCTGCCCCAGCGGGCGCAGGGCCTCCGGCAGGTCGGGATGACCGGGACCGAAGGCGCGCGTGGCCCCCTTGCGGTGGACGTAGAGCTCACGCACGGCCCCGTCGACCGTGTGGCGTTCCACCTTGCAGGTGTTGTGGGAGACGTCGAACAGAAGCTCGAGCCGGGCTTCGGGGAACAGGTCGGCAAAGACCTCGCGGGTGAGATGGCCGACGATCTGACGGTTGGCCAAGGCACAGTTGATGGCCGCCCGCATGGCCCCCAGATAGCGCTGCCCCACCGGCGATTCTATCGGCGCGCACGCCAGCTCCCGGTCGGGCAGCGGGATCCCCGCTTCGGCGGCGGCGATGGCCATCTCGCGCAGATATTCGGTTCCGATCTGATGGCCGAGCCCGCGCGAGCCGCAATGGATGCTGACCACGATCTCGCCGGCCCTGAGACCGAACCCTTCGGCCACCTCGGAGGCATAGATCTCCGCCACTTCCTGGACTTCGAGATAGTGGTTGCCGGAGCCTAGCGTCCCCATCTCGTCGCGCTGGCGCTTTTTGGCCCGATCGGACACGCACTCCGGGCGGGCCCCGGACATGGCGCCGCGTTCCTCGATGCGCTCCAGATCCGCCGCTTCACCATAGCCCTGCGCCACGGCCCAGCGGGCGCCACCGGCCAGCATTTCGTCCATCTGCGCCGGGCCGAGGCGAATCCGCCCGGTGCTGCCGAGACCGGCCGGAATGTGCCTGAACAGCGCCTCGGCCAGTTCCGCCTTGCGTGCTTCGAGCGCGCCCAGCGGCAGGCCGGTCAGCATGACCCGCACCCCGCAGGAGATGTCGAAGCCGACACCGCCGGCCGAGACCACGCCGCCGTGCGCGGGATCGAACGCCGCCACCCCACCGATCGGAAAGCCATAGCCCCAATGGGCATCGGGCATGGCATAGGAAGCGGCGACGATACCCGGCAGACGCGCGACATTGGCGACCTGCTCCATCACCTTGTCGTCCATGTCGCGGATCAGCGCCTCGTCGGCATAGATGACCCCGGGCACGTGCATGCCCGCCTGCATAGGAACCCGCCACTCGAATTCACTGACCTGCTGGAGTTTCGCCGGATCCATCTTCCAGTCCTCCTCCACGCTGCAACCGGGTCCACGGCATCGGCGCTCTCACACGTCGACGACACACTGCGCCACCCACTTCCCCTCAGGCGTGCGAGCGACCTGGAGGGCGGTATAGGTGGCTCCCTTGACCTCGGTGCCGAGGCGATGGCGGGTGGCATCGATCGGTTCACCCCACGCCTCGCCGGTCAGGCGGCCGTCGGCGATGTCGACCCGGAACCGGCCGAACACCATGTGCCGCGTCGCCATTTCATAGATAAGCGCATTCAGCCAATCGACCAGCAGGAGTTCATCGTCAGGGGCCGTGCACGAAACCTCGATCCGTGTCTGCGGACGCACAGTGCGCGGATCAACGACGATTGCGGCCATGGCCATGGCCGCCGCCTCGAAAGCGGCCTCGCGGGTGTCGCCAAAGCCGCGCACGCCGATATCGGCATCGTGGGGGAAGTGTTCCCAGGTTGCCGCTTCAAGCTGCACGCCCGGTTGCTCGTCGCCTGTCGTCATGGCATCCTTTTCAGTTCCGCTGTTGCCGCTCTTTCATATTTTACCGCGGCCGGCGCCCCGATCGGCAACCGAAAGCCGGGAGCGCCGGAACCGGGAACAAAGAGACCGGGAAAAAAAGAAGGCCGCAGGCGAAAATTCGGCCGCGGCCAGTTGGATTGGGGGGAAAGAGTCGGCGCGGATACCCGCATCGCCCGCGCTCCACACACGGGCGGCGCGTGCCCGCTCCATCGCCATCCTGGCGCATGGACCGGCCGGTCCTGAGGACGACACCGGCTTCGAGCGCCCGAGCATCATCCACAGAGCCGCGTTCTTGGAACCGCGCGAAACCTGTCTAGCATGCTGCACATCAATCGCGATTGATCTGCGTCAAAAAAATCGAACGATTGTTGATTCCAGCCACTTGATCCGTATCAACGCGATCCAAAATCTTGTGTACTATGAGGATATTATCGAAGGTTGTGGCAACGGCGCGAAAACGCCGTTTTTGATGTTGCAGGTAACCGAGACGCAGGAAAGGAGACCGGTATGCGCACGATGGGTAGTGTTGCCAAGACTCTCGCCGTAGTAGCCTTGCTTGGGGGGACGGCCGCCTGCACCACGCAGCCGGAAATCAACACTCTGCGCAGCGATATCGATGCTCTGCGCAGCGACGTCCAG
>RFLL01000157.1 GCA_003693905.1 Alphaproteobacteria bacterium | reverse complement strand
ATTGCAGCCGCAGGCGTCGGGCGGCACATAGATCATGCCGTTGGCGGGCATGACGCCATACTGGCAGGTGCCGCGCATCCAACTGTTGTTGCCCACCCAGGCGCCGCGGTTGAGGTCGATGAATTCCACGCCCGAGCGGCCGGTGATAATGAAGTCCTCGGTGGCCTTGTAGCGATGACAGCGGGGGTGCGGCATGCTGACCGGATCGGCAGTGGTGTCCACTTCCTTCACCACCTTTCCGGTCTTCACGTCGTAGCCCTTGAACTTCGTGCCGATGTAGGCGACGTCGTTGATCACGAAGATGTCCACCGGCGAGTTGTAGCCCTCGGTGCCCTCGGCCTGCCACAGTTCCCGGCCGTCCTTGAGCGAATAGGCGCGGACCTTGTTGGGCACTTTCCGGGCGTAACCCTTTTCGTTCCAGCCCTGCACGCCCCAGGTCACCTTGCCCTCGCTGGCGGCCTCGCCGGGGCTCTTCGGTTCGCGGTCGGCGCAGATCACCACCTCATCGGTCACCACCAGCGTGGGCGAGGAATAGGCCATGCGGCGGGCGGGAGTGGGGCGCGCCTTGCGCCAGCGCAGCTTGCCGGTGGCGGCGTCCACGCAACCCATGCCGCGGGTGCTCTGGAAGCACAGCGCGTCGCCCTTCACGCCGACGGTCTGCGGCAACAGGAAATCGCCCTTCTCAAAGTCCATTCGCCAGATCTGCCGGCCCGACTCGGGCTCATACGCGGCGATGAACCGGAAGTCCGTGGGCTTGGGTTCGTTGCGGAAGAAGAGGCCGCCGCCTTCGCGATACACCTCCGAGGAGCCCACCACCACGTAAAGGCGCCCGTGGTCGTAGAGCAGTTCCTCGGCGTATTCAGTGCCTTCAAAGGTGTGCAGCGTGCGGCCGGTGGCGGCGTCCAGCCGGCTGACCGGCGCGCCCAGTCCCAGCGTCACAAACACGCTGTCGTCCACCGCGATCAGGCGTCGCGGCAGGTGAACGGGGCCGGAGCGGAAATGGCGCAGATGATCGTTCCACAGGGGAATGATCCGTTCCCACAACAGCGTGCCGTTGAAGGCGTCGCGGCCCTGGAGTTTCCATTCTGAATTGAAGCGGATGGAGGCCAGCGGAGCCGAGTCGATGATGCAGAACATTCGCCCCCTGGCCGTGACCATCGCGCTCAGGCTGGCCATTTCCTCGTGGCTGCGGCTCCATTTCGGGCCGGCCACCCACTGCATGGAGCGGGGCTGGTTGATGCGCTTGTCGTGGGCCACGGCGTTGTTGTCCGGCCCGTGCAGGAAATGGCTCCACTCGTCGATGTCCTTCGGCCAGGGCTTGACGAGGCGGCGACCGTCGATGAAGGCCACGCCCAGCGGGCGGAGCACGCGGAGGATTTCGGCCTCGGGCACGGTGGTCTTCTTTTCGCTGACGATCAGGTTGACGAGGTTGTCGGCGTAAGGCAGGTGGCGGCCGTCGTAGGGCAGCGCCGCGCAGCGGCCGTAAGCGCCGCGTTCAAACAACAAGCGGCGCGAGGCCTCCAGCCCCTCGGTCCGCTGCTCCAGCACATGCAGCTGGGTGTGTTCGTCCTCGGCCAGTTCGCCGGCCAGCGCCGAGCCGGCGGCGTCCAGTTGAACGATGATGCCGCCGTGAAAGCCGGCCTGTTTCTTCAAGTCCGCCGCCGCGCCCGTCAGGCCGGAAACCATGCCGGCGGCCAGCAGCAGGATTGTCACCACAGAGATCTGCTTCTTCATGTCTTCGGGCGGATTTGTCCAATGGATTGCGCCGCGTATCAAGCGCGCAGAATCCCGTGGCTTGACCCGCGCAAGCTCTGCCTTGATACCTCCGGCATGAACCGCCGGAAATTCATCGGCGCGGCCGCCGCCGCGGGACTGGCCTTTCCCGGTCGCGCGCGCGCCGCGACCCGGCCCCTGCGGGTGGCCGTCATCGGGCACACCGGACGCGGCAACTTCGGCCACGGGCTGGACGCGGTGTGGCTGAAATTGCCGGGCACGAAGATCGTGGCCGCCGCCGACGCGGACGCGGCCGGGTTGGCCCGGGAATTGAAGAAGCTCGGCATCGACCGCGGCTACCTTGACTACCGGAAGATGCTGCGCGAGCAGGGACCGGACATCGTGGCGGTCTGCCCGCGCCATGCCGACCAGCATCGCGACATGGCGGTGGCGGCCGCCGAGGCAGGCGCGCGGGGCATTTACATCGAGAAACCCTTCTGCCGGACACCTGCGGAAGCCGACGACATCGCGGCGGCCTGCGGCCGGCATGGCGCGCGCCTGGCCATCGCCCACCGCAACCGCTACAACCCCACCCTGCAGGCGATCGACCGGCTGATCGCCGAGGACGGCATCGGCCGGGTGCTGGAAATTCGCGGGCGCGGCAAGGGCGACCGGCGCGGCGGGGTGGAGGATCTCTGGGTGCTCGGTTCGCACGTGTTGAACCTGATGCAGTATTTCGGCGGCGATCCCCTGAGCTGCTCGGGCTTGCTTTATCAGAACGGCCGGCGCGCGAGCCGGGCCGACGTCCGAGCGGGCGGCGAAGGCCTGGGCCTGATGGCCGGCAACGAGCTGCACGCGCGCTACGAGTTTTCCAGGGGCCTGATCGGCACGTTTGACTCCATCGCCAACGACGGCACGGCCAACGCCGGTTTCGGTCTGCAGCTCAT
>RFLL01000156.1 GCA_003693905.1 Alphaproteobacteria bacterium | reverse complement strand
GGTGCGCACCGTGCGATAGGCGCGCAGATCCTCTATCGACAGCAGCCCGCCGTTCGCCTTCATGTCGGCGTTGATCTGTTCGGCGATGTCGCCGGTGTAGAACACCTCGGCGCCGTCGCGCGCAATACGGCGCAGGGTCCGGGCCAGATCGGGGTTGTGCAGCATCTCGCCGGGGCGCTTCAGACGGCCGTCGGGATGGAAATAGATGCGTCGGCCGGCCTCGGTGCAGCGCATCGCCTCCTCGGGCACGGCGCGGCCGCTGCCGTCGTCATGGGTCCAGAAGAAGTGCATGTGCGGGCGGATCATCACCCCCGCCTCGGCATGGTCGATCGCCGGCTGCACGACGTCGGGCCAGTCCATGGTGCCGAATTCGCTCTGGGCCTCGAAATATGCCTTGAGGCTGCCGGGTACGGTGATCGCCTGATAACCGATCTCGTTGACCCGCCCTTTGAGGATGAAACCGAAGCCGTCGCGCGCCTCGGATTCGATCAGACCGGCCCACATGTCGGGGCGGGCGGCCGCCGGCGTCTTGCCGTGGAAGTCGATGCAGGTGTGCACGCCGCGCCGCGGCAGATAAATCTGAAGGCTGCCGAATCCGGCAATCCCGCACATCTGCGGATCGACCCCCCCCTGGACCAGGGCGATGGCGATCGCGGCGTCGACCGCATTGCCGCCGCGCCGCAGAATTTCGGCACCGGTTTCGCTCGCCTCCGGCTGCGGCGTCGTGACGATGCCTCTGAACGTGGTCTCGGACATGATGCCTCCCTGCCTGCTTTCCGGCCCGCCCGCCGTGTGATCGCACATGTGATGACGAGATGGTGCGGCGGCGGGCGGCAAATTGCAAATGCGTGCGTGCGCGTGGGTGACAGCGCAACGGCGCGCTGTGGATGGCCCCGCGAAGATGGAAGGCCGTCCGGCTCGGGCTGCCCGTATCAGTCCGGCCGTGTCAGCTCGGTCTCGAAAAGACGATAGCGGCTGGCACGTGCCCGGGCATCGGCCGCCGCGATCAGCCGCGCCGGCGCCCCTTGGGCCGGGAGCTGGGCGAGCAGTGCGTCATACACCTGCTCGTCATAGTAATCGTCCGGATAGACGTCCAGCCACATGCGTATTCGCTCTGCACCCTGCCAAGGCAATGTCAGGGAGGCGGTTTCGCCAGGCAGCAGGCGCGTATCCGAAAATTCCACCCATCGCCCGCCGCGGACACCGACCGTTCGCTGGATGACACGGGAGACGGCGGTCCCGGGCCGCGGCGCGCCCGACGCGTCCAGAGCCACCGCGCGCATGACGACCTTCGGCGTGATGTACGTGGGGAAGGCGTGGCCGACACCGCTGTTGGTGAGATCGAACCGTGCCGCTTCGCGCCCGGCATGGAACCGTGCGCTCAGCCCGCGCGCCACCATGTCCGGGTCGTGGATGCCGCGCCACAGGTGCTTTCGCTCGGGCATGTGGCAGCCTTGACACGTGATGCCCTGAGCCGCCTGAGGGCTGGCGCGCCACTCGACAACGGTGTTTTCCAGGGGCTTGCCGTTGATCGCATAGGCCGGATCGTGCTGGTGACAGGCGGCGCAGAATTCCGAGGCCTCGAAATCCGGGCTCCGGAACACGCCGCCGTGGGCGGTGCCGGGATCGCTTTGACCGGTTGCGCCCGTCTCGCGCTCCGGGGGACCGTAGCGGCGATACCGGCGCAGATGACACCCGGCGCAGCTGTTGCCTGCCGCAGCCAGGCCCTGAGCGGCGGGTTGATGGGCCTGGCCGCGCGCGCGGGCCGCCTCGAAGGCCTGTTTCTGCTCCGCCAGCGGGGCGTGACATTCCATGCAGCTTGCCGTTTGCGCGGCATCATAGGTGAGCAGTTGCCCGACCAGCCCGGGCGAGAAGGCTTGCGCGTGAAGCGAGGTGCGCCACTGCTCGTACTTGTCGTCATGACACTGGCCGCAGGCCTCGGGCGCAAGCGAACGTTCAAGCTCGCTCCATTCCTGCGGCGCCTCGCCCTGGGCGGCCAGGGGCTGATGCCAGTAATCGGGGGGCAGGCTGGCAACCGAGGGTTCTTTCGCGTCGGGCCACGGGCCCGCATCGGCCGCGGCGGCGGGAGGATTCAAAACCGCAGCAAGGCCTGAAACCAGAACGACCGCCACGGCAGACACGAAACGGACCGCTGTTGTGCGCCCGGTGCGAATCCTAATCGGTGTCATTCGATCCACTGCCCTGCGTCCCTCTTTGCATGACACCGTGTGAACGGCGGGCGCGACGCCTCGCCCCCAGTGATATTTATAATCATTTCAAAATACAGATCCGTTATATTTCATATGAATAACATAAGTATTCTACTATCGACACGGTATATCAAATAATCAAAAAGTCGTGATAGGGGTTTACTTCAATAACGGCTGGACCAATCCATAAGTGAGGTCGGCGGCGGTGCAGGCTTCGGCTGCCGGATGCCGATCGACGATCCGCCCAGTGGGTGGGCCGAAATTCCTCAAAAGGAAGGAGAAATACCGATGAGGCCGGTCAATATCTCGCGTTCACGCATGGTTGGCGCATATCTGGTCTGCGCACTCGCTGTTTTTGGCGCCCCGCGTGCGGTTCATGCCGACTATCACGCGGCCAATCCCTGCACCGCCAACCCGTGCGCTGCCAATCCGTGTGCCGCCAATCCCTGTGCGGCAAACCCCTGTGCGGCAAACCCGTGTGCGCCAGCCCCCGCCGCCGAACTGAGCGATGCGCAGGCCGCGGCCATATACGAGGACATTGCCGCCGAACTGCGCGCCGGCTATGCCAAATCCGACCATCCGGTCACCACCGCCTACTTCAAGTGGAAGCGGTACAACAAGACTCCCTATGTTTCGGCGACCCACGGCGGTCGTTACGTCAACAACTTCGCCAACGACACGGCGAAAGCCTACGGCAGGTTCGAGAAGGCGGGCGTCATGCCGGCAGGATCCATAGTGGTCAAGGACAGCTTCCGGGTTGCGCCGGCCAACCCGTGCGCGGCCAACCCCTGTGCCGCCTCGGGCAAGGCTCAGCCCGGTCCCCTGTTCATCATGGAGAAAATGCAGGCCGGGTTCAGCCCCGAGACCGGGGACTGGCGCTACACCATGATCATGCCCAACGGTGCCGTCTTCGGCGAGACGAAGGGCAGGAATGCGGACAAGGTCCGCTTCTGCGCCGAATGTCACGGCGGTTCCGAGTATGATTCCCTGTTCTTCCTTCCGGAGGAATACCGCTGACGCCCCCGGAATCGGGAAGGCCCCGCAGGAAGGGCGACAAGGCAATGGACGGGGCGGACCGGTTGCGGCCTGCTTCGTCCATTCGCCGTCGCGGCCGCCTCAACCGTAGCGCAGCAGACCTTCGCCGTGGCGGCGCAGCCAGTGCCGCGCCGCTTCAGGACGATCGGTCAGGCGCGCCGTCAGGGCCCAGAAGCGCGGCCCGTGATTCATCTCGGCCAGATGTGCCACTTCGTGCGCGACGACGTAATCGACCACCCACTCCGGCGCCAGGATCAGGCGCCAGCAGAACGACATGTCGCCATTGGCGTTGCAGCTTCCCCATCGGGTGCGCATCTCGCGCACGCTGATCCGACGCACCGTACGTCCGATGCGCGCCGCCTTGGCGTGACAGCGCGCCGCCAGCTCGCTGCGGGCCAGGGCCTTGAGAAAGTCGCGCACCCGCCGCGGCAGGTGCTCGGCGAAACCGGAAACCCGGATGACGCCGGCCGCCCGCCAGACCCCGCGTCGCGCCGCAGGGTCATGGCGGATCGTGTGGTCGATGCCGAGGATGGGCACCACGGCGCCGTCGGCGAACGGCACCGGTTCGGGCAGAGCCTCAAGTTGTTCGAGCAGCCAGTCGGCCTTGGTCTCGGCGAATTCGAGCCCTTCGACCAGCGCCGCACGACGCGGCAGCACCATGCGCACCGACCGGGTGATGCCGTCGAGACGCAGGGAAATATGCCGTGCGCGAGGATGGCGCGAAACGACAAGCGGAACCTTGTAATCCCCAAGTCGCAATACCTTGGGGGCGGATGAACGACGGGCCATAAATTTGGTATAATGGCCCGGTCCTGGGGGCGCAAGGGCCGGACCCTGCGTCGGGCCCCGGCCGCATCCCGGCCGTATCGGGGATGCCGCGCGCGGCGGCGCCCTAGCGCTGCCGCTCGGCCTCGCGCTCCAGCAGCGCGGCCTTGCGCGTCAAGCCCCAGCGATAGCCCCCCAGGGTTCCGTCCGCACGCAGCGCCCGGTGGCACGGCACCAGGATCGCGACCGGGTTGGTGGCGCAGGCGCGGCCGACGGCGCGCTGGGCCTTGGGCAGCCCCAAGGCGGCGGCAATCTCGGCGTAGCTGCGGGTCTCGCCCGGCGGAATGGCCATCAGTTCCTGCCACACGCGGCGCTGGAACGCCGTCGCCCGCACATCGAGCGGCAGCTCGACATGCGGCGTTGCGCCGCGCAGATAGTCGAGGACCGCTTCAAGCGCCGGGGCAATCGCCGCTTCGTCGCGGACAATTGCGTCGGCTTTTGGGAACTCCGCCTTGAGCGCGGCTTCCAGCTCGGCGTCGTGCTCGCCGAGCGAGACGAAGCAGACCCCGCGTTCGGTGGCCGCAACCAGAAGCCGGCCGAGCGGCGAATCGACGATGGCATAGGCGATTCGCGCGCCGCGTCCGCCTCTGGCATAGGAAGCCGGGGTCATGCCCAGTTTGGCGTGGGCGCGCTCGTAGACTCGGCTGGACGAGCCGTAACCGGCGTCGTAGGTGGCCCCGGCCACCGAATCGCCGTGGCGCAGGGCATGGCGGAACCGACTGCTGCGCCGGGCATCGGCGTATTCGCGCGGTGTGATGCCCATCGCCTTTTTGAACAGGCGCTGTATGCGCCAGGGGCTCGACCCGACATGGGCGGCCAGTGCGGCCAGAGTGACGCCCTGTCCCGCGCAGGCGTCGATGTAGGCACAGGCGGCGCGGACCTGGGCCAATTGGTGCCGCGACAGACCGAGGGTGTCGCAGGGCGGCCGGGCCGGAGGTTGCGTCGCCGCAGGCCGTGTCATCGGGGAGCGCGTCGTCGGGGCGGGTGGCGCGGCGGGGCGGGACATGGCGGGCTTTCCTTCGCGGCGGTGGCCGTTTTGCAGGATTGCAAGGGTTTTAACGGCCCCGGCACCGCAGAGCTATCCGATCTTTGCAGAGAGGATGCGAAAAAGCTTAAACCAGCTATTGTTCAATTGTAATAATTCATGTTCACATTAGAAAATAGCCGGACCGGCGATCCGAGCGCCATCCGGGTTTGGGAACGACAACGACAGGGAGAGACCATATGAGACGCCAAACGACGCTGGCGATCGCCGCCTTCACGATCGCATTGAGCGGAGCCAGCGCGACGACGCTGGCTGCGACCAAGATTAACTGGTGGCACGCCATGGGCGGCGCGCTTGGAGAGCGGGTCGCCAACATCGCCAAGGGCTTCAACGAATCGCAATCCGAGTACGAGGTCGTCGCCACCTACAAGGGCAACTACACCGAAACCATGACCGCAGGCATCGCCGCCTTCCGCTCGGGCAAGCAGCCGCACATCCTGCAGGTGTTCGAGGTCGGAACCGCGACCATGATGGCCGCCAAGGGGGCGATCAAACCAGTTTATCAGTTGATGGCCGAAACCGGCGAGCCGTTCGATCCCAGCGCCTATCTGCCGACGGTGACCGGTTATTACATGACCAGCGACGGCAAGCTCTTGTCGATGCCGTTCAACAGCTCGACGCCGGTCCTCTATTACAACAAGGATGCGTTCCGCAAGGCCGGGCTCGACCCCGAGTCGCCGCCCAAGACATGGCCGGAGCTGGCGGCGGCGGCCAAGAAGACACAGGCCGCAGGCTATCCGTGCGGGTTCACCACGGCGTGGCAGTCGTGGATCCAGATCGAAAACTTCTCAGCTTGGCACAACCTGCCGATCGGGACCAAGGCCAACGGGTTCGCCGGCCTCGATACCGAGCTCGTGATCAACAGCCCCGAGCATGTGAAGCACATCCAGCGGCTGGCCGACTGGACCAAGGACAAGACCTTCGTCTACGGCGGCCGGCGCGGCGATTCCCAGGCCCTGTTCACCAACGGCGAATGCGCCATGTACATGCAGTCGTCGGCCGGGCTGGCCGGCATCCGCAAGACGGCGAAGTTCGAATTCGGCGTCGGCATGCTGCCGTACTGGCCGGATATCGCGGCCAAGCCGCAGAACACGATCATCGGCGGTGCCACCCTGTGGGTGTTCGCCGGCCATCCGGCGGAGGAGTACAAGGGCGTGGCCAGGTTCTTCTCCTATCTGTCGTCGCCGAAGGTGCAGGCCGAATGGCACCAGGGCACCGGCTATCTGCCGATCACCTTTGCCGCTTACGAGCTGACCAAGAAGCAGGGCTATTACGACAAGTTCCCCGGTGCCGAGGTCGCGCTCAAGCAGATGACCCTCAACCCGCCGACCGAAAATTCGCGCGGGCTGCGCTTCGGCAACTTCGTGCAGATTCGCGACATCATCAACGAAGAGCTCGAAGCTGTCTGGGGCGGCAAGAAAACCGCCAAACAGGCGCTTGATTCCGCGGTCGCGCGCGGCAACGTCCTGTTGCGCAAATTCGAACGCGCGAATAAATAGCGGAACCGCCGGGCGGGTCGCCGGGGCATCGCACCAGATGCGCCCGGCACTCGCCGGCTTTTTCCGTTGCGATTCTCGCCACCTCCGGTCCTGCCGTGGAAAAGCGCGTCGTTTTCAACAACCGGGTTCTGCCCTACCTGCTATTGACGCCGCAGCTTGCGGTGACGCTGGTCTTTTTCATCTGGCCGGCGGTGCAGGCGCTGAAACAGTCGGTTCTGCTCGAAGATCCGTTCGGGTTGAGTTCGCAATTCGTCTGGTTCGACAATTTCATCGCTCTGGCCGAAGACCCGCTGTATCTCGAATCGCTCTACATCACCGCCTTCTTCAGCGGCGCGGTCGCCCTGCTGGCGCTGACCAGCGCGCTTTATCTGGCGATTCAGGCCGACCGGGTCATCCGCGGCGCCACGCTCTACAAGACGATGCTGATCTGGCCCTATGCCATTGCGCCGGCGGTGGCCGGCATTCTGTGGCTGTTGCTGTTCAACCCGACCATGGGCCTGCTGCCCTATGCCCTGGGCGCCATGGGCTATACCTGGAACCACTACACCAACGGCGGCCAGGCACAGTTCCTGGTCATCCTGGCCGCTGCATGGCGTCAGGTCAGCTATAATTTCATCTTCTTTCTGGCCGGATTGCAGGCGATTCCGAAATCCCTGATCGAGGCGGCGGCGATTGACGGTGCCGGGCCGGCGCGGCGCTTCTGGACCGTGGTCTTTCCGTTGCTTGCGCCGACCACGTTCTTTCTGATCGTCATCAACATCATCTATGCCTTCTTCGACACCTTCGGCGTGATTCATGCGATCACCCAGGGCGGTCCAGCGGGGGCGACCAACATTCTCGTCTACAAGGTGTTCAACGACGGCTTCATCGGCCTCGACCTCGGCGGCTCGGCGGCGCAGTCGGTCGTGCTCATGGTCATCGTGATCGCCCTGACGGTGATTCAATTCCGCTACATCGAACGGCGGGTGCACTACTGATGGTCGAAAATCGTCCCTGGCTGACCTGGCTGACCCACGCCGTGCTGGTGATCGGCGTGCTGGTGGTCGCGTTTCCGATCTACGTCACGTTCGTAGCCTCCACCCACGCGCTGTTCGATCTGGTACAGGTGCCGATGCCGCTGTGGCCCGGCGACAAGTTCGTCGACAACTATCTTCAGGCCCTGACCGCCGGTCTCGGCGAAGGATCGGGCACGCAGGCGATCGGCGCCGCGCGGATGCTGTTCAACAGCCTGGTGATGGCACTCGGCATCGCGGTCGGCAAGATCGCGATTTCGATCATCGCCGCCTTCGCCATCGTGTATTTCCGGTTTCCCTTCCGCATGACGGCGTTCTGGCTGATCTTCATCACGCTGATGCTGCCGGTCGAGGTGCGGATTCTGCCGACCTACAAGGTCGTCGCCGATCTCGGGCTGCTCGATACCTATGCCGGGCTGATCGTGCCGCTGATCGCGTCGGCGACGGCGACGTTCATGTTCCGCCAGGTGTTTCTGGCCATTCCCGACGAGTTGACCGAAGCCGCACGCATCGACGGTGCGGGGCCGATGCGCTTCTTCTTCGACATCGTGCTGCCGCTGTCGCGCACCAACATCGCGGCGTTGTTCGTGATCCTGTTCATCTATGGCTGGAACCAGTATCTGTGGCCGCTGATCATCACCACCGATCAGTCGATGCTGACCATCATCATCGCCATTCAGCGCATGCTTGCCGTCGGCGACGATCAGGCGGAGTGGCAGATCGTGATGGCCACCGCCATGCTGGCCATGCTGCCGCCGGTGGTGGTGGTGGTCACGATGCAGCGGCTTTTCGTCAAGGGCCTGACGGGGACCGAAAAATAAAGCGGGCGGAGGAAAGAAAAGGCGAATGGCCGAGGTCAATCTGCGCGAGGTGGTCAAGGATTACGGCGATCTGCGCGTCATTCACGGTGTGAGCTGCGATATCCGCGACGGCGAGTTCCTGGTCATCGTCGGGCCGAGCGGCTGCGGCAAATCGACGCTGCTGCGCATGATCGCCGGGCTGGAGCAGATCACCGGCGGCGAGATCGCCATCGGCGGCCGGGTCGTCAACGAACTGGAGCCGGCGGCGCGCGACATCGCCATGGTGTTTCAGAACTATGCCCTGTATCCGCACATGAGCGTCTACGACAACATGGCCTATGGCCTGCGCATTCGCGGCCTGCCGAAGGCCGAAATCGACACCCGCGTGCGCCGTGCGGCGGGGATCCTGGAACTGGGCGAGGAACTGCTGCGGCGCAAGCCGCGGCAGCTCTCGGGCGGTCAGCGCCAGCGCGTGGCCATGGGGCGCGCCATCGTCCGCGACCCGGCGGTGTTCCTGTTCGACGAACCGCTCAGCAACCTCGATGCCAAGCTCAGGGTGCAGATGCGCTTGGAGATCAAGAAACTGCAACAGAACCTGGGCGTGACCAGCATCTATGTCACCCACGATCAGGTCGAGGCGATGACGCTGGGCCATCGCCTGATGGTGCTCAACGGCGGCGTGGTCGAACAGCTCGGGCCGCCGATCGCGCTGTACGAACGCCCGGCGACCCGCTTCGTTGCCGGCTTCATCGGCTCGCCGGCGATGAATTTTCTCACCGCGCGCATCGGTGCCGACGGAACCACGGTAGACCTGCCCGGCGGCGATCGCCTGCCGCTGCCCGATGGCGATTTCGCCGCCCACGCCGGACGCCCGGTGACCCTCGGCATCCGGCCGGAGCACCTGGAGCCGGCGGCCGAGGGTATCGGTGTTGCCGTGGCCCATCTGACGGTTGTGGTGACCGAGCAGCTCGGTGCCGATACGTTGATCCACGGCCATTTCGGCAACGACCGCAGCGACCTGACGGTACGCCTCCATGGCACCGTGCATGCTGCCGCCGGCGACGTCCTGCCGCTCAGCGTGCGGCCCGAACACCTGCATCTGTTCGATCCCGACAGCGGCCGGCGCCTCGACCCGGCGGCATAGCTTCCCTTGCCGCTCAGGCAGCCGCCGGCAGATCGAACCCCAATGCGGCAAGGCTGTGCGACAGGCGCTCTTCCTGTGCCGGATCGAGCGGGCACAGCGGCGGGCGTACGGCGCGCCAGGTGCTACGCCCGGTATGGCGCGCCAGCATCGCCTTCATGGCCGGAATCGGCGCCGCGGCGGCGCTGATGGCCCGGCGCAGGGCGCTCAGACGTTCCTGCGTGGCTTCGGCCTCGGGGCTTTGCCAGTTGGCGGCCAGCTCCACCGCCTGCGGCGCCAGCACGTTGAGCGTGGCCGACATGCATCCGGGGCCGCCCAGACGCAATGTCGGCAGCAGGAATTCTTCGCTGCCGGCGAAGACGTCGAAACCGGGAAAGGCGTCGATCATCGCCCGGATGTTGTCCCAGTCGCCGGAGCTGTTCTTCAGCCCGACCACCGTATCCGGATAGGCCGCGATCAGGCGCTCGATCAGGGGCAGGCCGATGTCGAGACCGGTCATCTTCGGAAAATGATAGATGTAGAGGCGCAGGCGCGCATCGCCGACCCGTTCGATCGTTTCCGCATAGGCGGCGAACAGCCCGTCGTCCGGGACTCCCTTGTAATAGAACGGCGGCAGGACGAGGACGCCGGGCGCGCCGATCTCCAGCGCCTTGCGCGTCAGGCGCACGGTGTCGCCGATCGCGCAGCATCCGGTGCCGACGATCAGACGGCCCGCCAGGCCGCTGGCACCGAGATGGTCGAGCAGGGCTAGACGCTCGTCGAGCGTGAACGAGTTGGCTTCCCCCGTCGTGCCCAGGCACACGATGCCGTCGCAGCCCTGATCCAGCAGCCAGCGATAATGAGCCGCCGTCGCTTCGAGGTCGGGATCGCCGGTGGATGTGAGCGGCGTCAGGGCGGCGACGAAGACGCCGCGCGGACGCGCGGGCGAGGGGGCCGACGATGGCCCCGGGGATGAGGTCGAGGGACGAGATGCATTCATCGCGGGCGCTCCCCTGGTTCCGACACCGGCGCAGTCTATACCGGGCCGGCGTTCCGTTCAGCCCCCGGGCGTGATCAAAAAAGGAATGTCCACGAACGAGCAACGCCGTGCGTGGGCTCGGTGCGATCGGCCATGATTGACGTGCGCGCGACGGCGTTTCAGGATCGCGCGATGCCGGCGTTTACGCCGCCGGGCGCCTACGGCGCGGCGGACCCGCTTTTTCTGCTGTTGATCGCCCTTGCCGTCGAGGCCTATCTCGGCGGCCGGCCGATCCCGCTCGTCGCCGTCCTGGCACCCCGGCGCGCCCTCGGGCGGCTGGTGCGTGAGCTCGAACGGCGTCTCAACCGCCCGCAGCGCGGGGCCCGGGTGCGGCGGGTGCGGGGACTGATCGTGATGATGGTGCTGGCCGCGCTCGCCGCCGTCGTCGGTGTCCTGGCGCAATGGCTGACCCGCAACTATCCGTTCGCCTGGGTGCTCGAAGCGGTGCTTCTGGTCGGCCTCGTCGATCAGCGCGCTACCTGGCGCGAGGCCGAAGCGGTGCGCAAGGCGCTGTCCGGCGGCAGCCTGATCCGTGCCCGCGAGGCGCTGCGTCCACTGGTGGTGGGACGCCTGGGCGCGGCGGAACTCGATCGTCTCGGCGCCCCGGCGCTGGTCGTGGCGGCGTTGACCGGGCTCGGCCACAAGTACGCCGTGCGTCTGACGGCGCCGGTTCTGTGGTACGTGGTGTTTGGACTGCCCGGCCTGTTCGTGCAGCAGACGGCCCATGTCGCGGCCACCTGCCTGATTCCGCACGCCGGCCCGTTTGGGGCGGGGGCGCGTCTCCTCGACGCGGCGGTGAGCGCCCCGGCGCGCTATCTCGCTGCTCTGCTGCTGACGGTGGCGGCGGCATTCGTTCCCGGCAGCCGGCCGGGCGCAGCTCTGGGCCCGGTGCTGCGCGGGCGCTGCGGGCCGGACGATTGCCTTGTGCAGGTCATTCCGGCATCGCCGTCCGGCGGCCGTCTGATGCGGGCGCAGAGCGTCTTTGCCGTCGCCTGTCTGATCAACGCCGGGCTGGTCGCCGCCCTGGCGCTCGGGCGTTTGGCGCTGTAGCCGCGCCCGTGGCGCTGCGATCGCGGGTTACGGCAGCGCCTTGCGCAGGGCATCGGCCTGGGGATTGAAGAACTTGCGCTCGATCACGATTTCCCTCGGCGTCGTCTTGGCGCCGTAGTATTCGTCGTTCCACAAGGTTCGCGCGATGATCTTGGCACCTTCCAGGGCGCCGCCGCCGAACAGCCCGACCGCCCGCGAGAAAGCGTAGATGTCGACGTCCAGATTGGTCGTCGCCGAGGCTTCGACCCCGGCCCCCAGCGGTCCCATCGCCACGCTGGCATCGGCGCCTAGCTTGAACTCGTCGTTCATGAAGGCGTTGATCGCCTCGTCGCTCATCAGAACGAACACCACCTCGGAGACCTGACCGCCGATCTGCAGGCCAATGCTGCCGGCGGCCAGGGTATAGAAGGCCGGCGGGCTCCAGGTGCCGTCGGCGCCGCGCACCAGCAGCACGCCCGAGCCGCCTTCGGCACCGATGATGAAACCGCCCTTGACCAGTTCGGGAATGATCAGGACGCCGCGGGCGCGTTCAAGATAGCGCTGGAATTCGGGCATGCCGGGGTCGGCGCGCATCCGCTCCAGGGTGAATCGGGCCTCCTCGACCAGTTCCTCGCCTCTGAGTGCCGCGGCGGCCGGGCGTCCCGGCACAGCAGCCAGAAACAGAGCGATCATCGCGACGGCCAGGCAGGTTGCCGCGCCGCGGATGACGGCCACGTGACGAAAGAAGCCCGGAAAAGCGCGGAGTGCTGTCATCGTGCATGCCCCGGTGGTTGCATCAAACCCGCGACCAGGGCTGTCCAACCGGCCCCGATTCGCGCCGCCACTCTACCACGTGCACGGAATTTGCAGCACCCGTGGCCAACGGTTGACACAAATGCAGCCGATACCGGCCTCACGATGCCTGTGGCCGGAGGTTGACATGGCGCACGCGCCACACGCCGTGATCGTGTGGGGCATGGCTGCCGGCCGGGCCGTGAATGTGATCGAGACAGGTAAGCGCACAGTTGTCGATCGCAAAGGCCAACGCCCGTTCGGGATCGAGCCCGAGGGCGTGCGCGATCGCGGCACGAATGGTGCCGCCGTGGGTCACGGCGACGATGTCGGTGCCGGTATGGGCTGCGGTCAGGCGCTCGACCGCGGTGCTTACGCGGGCCATCAGATCGACGAAGCTCTCGCCGCCCGGCGGTGCGTGTTCGGCCGGGGCCAGCCAGAACCGGTGCCAGGCGCCGTCGCGCTGCGTGCACAGCTCTTCGGCATGTCGGCCCTGCCAGGTGCCGAAGTGCTGCTCGGCCAGGTCCGGTTCGACAAGGCGCGTGGCCACGGCGTGCGGCGGCAGGTGGGCCAGAATGGCCTCGGCCGTCTGATGGGTGCGGCGCAGATGGCTGGTGATCCACACCGCCGGTGCCGGCAGGTGGCGGGCAAGGGCGGCGAAAAGCGCGCTGTGCGAACAGTCGCAGTCGTGGTCGTCCTGACCGTAGATGCGTCCGCCGTGCCCGACCACCGGGGCGTGGCGGATCCACCACCAGCGCGTGACCTTTACCGTAGAGTTCATGATATCGCCACCAGACAGAGGAGTACGAGCGTCTCTGCGCTTTGTTCCGTCGCACCCAGCACGTCCCCGGTATAGCCGCCGATCTGCGCCCG
>RFLL01000155.1 GCA_003693905.1 Alphaproteobacteria bacterium | reverse complement strand
AGACCGATGCGCCGCTGCCGACCGGGGCGCTGCGCCTGACCACCGGGGCCGACAACGCCGACAAGGCGGAAGTCGGCATTTCGGATTCCTTCGGCACCTTCGGCGACTTCCTCGACATCGGCGGGCTCGCCTACAGCTTTTTCAAGTCGTCGGCCGGCGATCTCAACGCTTTTGCGGCCGCCGCGATTAAGATCGCCATCTTCGATTTCAATACCAACCAGTCGGACGCGTTCACCACCTTCGTCTTCGAGCCGACCTGGAACCAGCCCGGCAACGAAAACATCAGCCAGCCGGTGCCGACCGATCAATGGCTGGACGAGGAGATCACACCCTTCGACGGCCTGTTCTGGCACACCGGCCTCTACGGCCAGCCGAGCCAGGCCGGTGGCGGCGCCGGGGCCCAGAAGACGCTGGCCGACTGGGCGACGTTCTTCGGGGACGACATTCTCGATGCGACCATCGCTTTGATCAGCGTCGGCGTCGGATCGTTCAATCAGGGGCAGACGGCCTACGTCGATAACGTCCGGATTGCCGCCGGCGAGGTCGAAGAGTTCTACGACTTCGAAGCTCCCATTCAGGTGCCCGAGCCGGCTAGCCTGACGTTCATGGTGGCCGGGCTGCTGGGCGTCGTTGCTCTGGGGCGGATTCGCCGCCGCACCGTCGCCTGATCCCGGCTCGCCCCGTCCTTTGCGGGTGAGGGCATCCCGGGCAGGGTGTCCGGCCCGCCCGCCTCCGAAATCCTGTGCGCACCAGGACCCGCCGGCAGATCGTGCCGGCGGGTCCTCTGCATGCGCTGTCATCTTTTTTTCCGCCCCTGCACCGACCTTAAGGTCAGGATCGGGCGCGGGCCGGGGTGACGACGCCTCGACGGCCGGCCCCACGATTGGAATGTGCCGGTGCGACACCTAAATATAGGAGTACGAATTTGACCCGGAATTGTTCGCCGGGGTGCGGTAGGATGACGGGGGAGCGCAACGGCCCCTCGGGGTCCCGCCCACGCCGATGAGGTTGCAAGGCATGGCAGAGAAACGAGCAAAGAAGGCGACGTCTGAAAAGAAGGCTGCGGCGGGCGCCCGGCGCAAGGCGCGCGCGCCCGAATCCGGAGAATCCGGAGACGTCAGCGCGCGCGTGATCGACGCGGCGCTCAATCTGGCGGCCGAGCGCGGTTGGCGCGATCTGTCGCTGGCCGAGATCGCCGCCGCCGCCGATCTGCCGCTGTCGCAGGTCTATCCGCTGTTTCCGTCCAAGACGGCAATCCTGGCCGCCTACGCCCGACGTCTCGACACGGCCGTGCTAACCAGCGTCGACGCCGAGGCGGTTGAGGGCGATGCCCGCGAGCGGCTGTTCGAGGTCCTCATGCGCCGGTTCGAGGCCATGCTGCCGCACAAGGCGGCCGTGGCCCGCATCGTCGCCGATCTGATCCGCGACCCGGTGATGGCGCTGTGCGCAGGGCCGAGCTTGCGCCGGTCCATGGCCTGCATGCTGGAAGCCGCCAGGCTGTCGACCAGCGGTCTGCGCGGGGCGTTGCGGGTCAAGGCCCTGGGGATGATCTATCTTGCCACCTTGCGGGTCTGGCTCGACGACGACAGCCCCGACATGGCCCGCACCATGGCCGCGCTCGACCGCAACCTGCGCCGGGCGGGGGCGGTTCTATCCTGTTGTTCGCGAATGCGGAAGATTGTTCCCGGCCCCGGCCGCCGCGAGGCCGCGGACGCCTAGAGCAGGCTGCGCGGCACGCGGCGTGGTTGCATCGGCGGCGCGGCGGAAACCATATAACCTGTTGATGAAAATATAATATGTAGATGGCCAGCGCCGTGCCGTGGGCAGGGAGGTGGTGGCGTTTTCCTGTGGACGGGGGTTCGGAAAATTTTTTGTGCAACGCACAAATTCGCCTTGACGGACGGCTGTGGATGGCACATATAAAAGCTGCGATTGTGCAGTGCAGCATTTCTGTTGCGTCGAGCGTGGAGGAGTAGAAGGACGATGGCCAAGGCCCAGAGCAAGACCGGCAACCCGTTTCTGGACGGGGAGTTCGGCGATTTCATGGATTTCACCAAGTTTGCCGAGCAGTTCAAGCTGCCCGGGATCGACACCAAGGCGCTGTTCGAAACCCAGCGCCGCAACCTCGAGGCGATGACCCGCGCCAACCGCGTGGCGCTTGAGGGGCTTCAGGCGATTGCCCAGCGCCAGGTCGAGATCCTGCGCCAGGCGATGGACGAGGCGACCAAGGCGGTGCGCGAGCTGACCAAGCCGGGTCAGCCGACCGAGAAGCTGGTCGCCCAGACCGAACTGGTCAAGGAGGCCTACGAGCTGGCGCTGGCCAATCTGCGCGAGCTGGCCGAGATCACCGCCAAGTCGAACACCGAGGCGGCCGACGTGCTGACCCACCGCTTCGCCGACAGCCTCGATGAGCTCAAGGGCGTCATCAAGACGGTCGAGGCGGCCAACGGCAGCACCGCGAAGTAATCTCTTCGCCTGCAAGACCTGACGATGCATGGGGTCGCCCACGATGGGCGGCCCCGTTTGCTTTTGCTTTTGGACTTTCCGCTCCCATCTCTCTCTGCCGCCCATTTTCCTTTTTCTTTCGCATCCGTTCCGCGCCCCATTTTCGCGCTCCCCGTTTTCCGCGCTCTCCGTGACCGCCGCCCCCGCTTGCGGGCGTGCGCCGGCGATGCTAGGGCGGTTCCGTCCGGACGGCCCCGGCGCATCTTCACCGAGGCGTGGATTGCATCGGGCCCGTCTTGCCGCCTGCGTCCGGGCGCGAATGCCGGGAATATCGTCAGGAACAGGGGGGAGACGACGCGGATGAACGAAAGGGGGGCAGACCATGGCTGCCAATGACGCATCGGTGCCGACCATCGGCCCGACCATCAACTACGACGATTTTTGCAAGGTCGATATCCGCGTCGGTACCGTGATCCGGGCCGAAGCGTACCCGCAGGCGCGCCGGCCCGCCTACAAGCTGTGGGTCGATTTCGGCGCCGGCATCGGGGTGAAGAAAACCTCGGCCCAGATCACCGCCCACTATCGGCCCGACGATCTTATCGGCCGCCAGGTGGCCGCGGTGGTCAACTTTCCGCCCAAGCAGATCGGAACCTTCATGTCGGAGATCTTGGTTCTCGGCTTTCCCGATGCCGCCGGCGAGGTGGTGCTGATCCACCCCGACCGGCCGGTGCCCAACGGCGGCCGCCTGTTCTGAACCCGGTTCGAGGAGGGACGCCCCCGGTCGATTTCCGGGCGAGTCGGGTCACGGGGGGGTATGCCCGTCCTTCGACGTTGCCGCACCGTCCGGGTGCGCACGGGGGCCCCGCCTTGCTACCCCTGCCTTCCGGGGCTCGTCCTTCGGGTTCGGCGTTTTT
>RFLL01000154.1 GCA_003693905.1 Alphaproteobacteria bacterium | reverse complement strand
GCCCTGGACAGCGGGTTTACACCGGCGACGATCGTTCTCGATGCGCCGTTCGTCGTCGATCAGGGACCCGGGCTCGGCAAATGGAAGCCGGCCAACTACACCAAGAAGTTCTACGGCCCGACACCGATGCGCATCGGCATCGAGCGCTCGCGCAACCTGATGACCGTGCGCCTGGCGCAGACCATCGGCATGGAGAAGATCGTCGAATACGCCCGCCGCTTCGGCATCGCCGACGACATGCCGCCGATGCTGTCGATGGCGCTTGGCGCCGGCGAGACCACGCTGCTGCGCCTGACCACTGCCTATGCCATGCTGGTCAACGGCGGCAAGCGCATCGTACCGACGGTGATCGATCGCATCCAGGATCGCAACGGCAAGACCATATACCGTCACGACACCCGCCGATGTCCCCAGTGCCAGGTCGAAGTCTGGGTCGGCCAACCGCCGCCCGAGCTGCCTGACGAGCGCGAGCAGGTCGCCGATCCGATCAGCGCCTATCAGATTGTGTCCATGCTTCGCGGCGTGGTCGAACGCGGCACCGGCCGGCGCATCCGCGCCGTCGGCAAGCCGCTGGCCGGTAAGACCGGCACCACCAACAACAGCACCGACACCTGGTTCATGGGTTTCTCACCCGATCTGGCGGTCGGCGTCTATGTCGGGTTCGATGAACCGCGCTCGCTGGGCCGCAAGGAAACCGGGTCCTCGGTGGCGGCCCCGATTTTTCGCGATTTCATGGCTGCCGCCCTCAAGGACAAGCCGGCGATCCCGTTCCGGATCCCGCCCGGCGTGCGGCTGGTGCGGCTCAACCTCGACACCGGCCAGCTTGCCCGCCCGGGGGACCGCCACGTCATTCTCGAAGCCTTCCGTCCCGGCACCGTCCCCACGGCCGGGCCGCAGGCGGTGATCGACGGCGGCTACAATCCCTTTGCCGGCAGCCCGACAGGCGGCACGTCCGGTCTGTACTAATCGCCCTCGGCTGGGTACAACAACGCCCCGGCACCGACCCCGACCCCGGTCCGAAATCCGGGGTCGAATCGAGGAAACGAGACGTCCCAGTTCAAGGAGGCTGTTCCCGTGCGAGCCGAAATCGAAGCCGTGGTGAACGAGATCCGGCAGTCGTTGACCCTGCTCGGGAGGCATCTTTGACCTCGAGCACGCAACCGCACGCCTGGAGGAATTGAACCACCGGGCCGAAGACCCCGCCCTGTGGAACGATCCCGCCGCGGCCCAGAAGGTCATGCGCGAGCGGACCCGGCTCGATCAGGCGATCACCGGCTACCGCGCCTTCGAGCAGCGCTTGGAAGATGCGCTCACCCTGCTTGAGCTGGGCGAGGCCGAAGACGACGAGGCAACCATCGCCGAGGCCGAGGCGGAATTGCACAAGCTGCGCGACGAGGTCGCACGTCAGCAGATCGCCAGTCTGCTGTCCGGCGAAGCCGACGCCAACGACTGCTATGTCGAAATTCATGCCGGCGCCGGCGGCACCGAGGCCCAGGACTGGGCCGAAATGCTGGCGCGCATGTACACGCGCTGGGCCGAGGCGCACGGCTACAAGGTCGAATGGCTGGAGGAAAGCCCGGGCGAGGAAGCCGGCATCAAATCGGCAACGCTGCGCATCAGCGGCCCCAACGCCTACGGCTGGCTGAAAACCGAATCGGGCGTCCACCGCCTGGTGCGGATTTCGCCGTTCGACGCCCAGTCACGCCGTCATACCAGCTTTGCCAGCGTCTGGGTCTACCCGGTGATCGAGGAAGACATCGAGATCGAGATTCTGGACAAGGATCTGCGTATCGACACCTACCGCGCATCGGGGGCCGGCGGCCAGCACGTCAACAAGACCGACAGCGCGGTACGCATCACCCACCTGCCAAGCGGCATCGTGGTGCAGTGCCAGCGTGACCGCTCGCAGCACAAGAACCGGGCCGAGGCGATGAAGATGCTGCGCGCGCGGCTTTACGAGGCCGAGCTGCGTCGCCGCGAAGAAGAAGCACAAGCCCAGGCCGAGGCCAAGTCCGAGATCGGGTGGGGCCACCAGATCCGGTCCTATGTCCTGCAACCCTATCAGCTCGTCAAGGACCTGCGCACCGGGGTCGAGGTTGGCGACGTGCAGCGGGTGCTCGACGGCGACATCGACGTCTTTCTCGAAGCCGCACTGGCGCAGCGCCTCGACGCCGGGGCCGGGCGCACCGACGCGGCGCGTGCGCACGAAGCGTCGGCGTAGCCCCCGCCCGGGTCCGGCTACAAATCACGCACCGCGGCCAGCACGGCGGCGACGTGCCCCGGCACCTTGACCTTGCGCCATTCGGCGCGCAGGACGCCGTTGTCGTCGATCAGGAAGGTGGCGCGGTCGATGCCCATGTACTTGCGCCCGTACATGGATTTTTCGACCCAGGTGCCGTAGGCCTCGCACACCTTGCCGTCCTCGTCGCTGGCGAGGATGAACGGCAGATCGTATTTGGCCTTGAATTTGTCGTGACGGGCCGCGCTGTCGCGCGACACGCCGATAATGACGGCGCCCGCGGCGGCGAAATCGGCCGCGGCGTCCCGGAAGCCCAGCGCCTCTTTGGTGCAGCCCGGGGTATCGTCCTTGGGATAGAAATAGAGCACGACCTTCCGGCCGCGCAGCTTCGACAGCGTGACTTCGCCGCCACCGTCGGTGGGCAGGGTAAAATCCGGCGCCGGCGCGCCGATCTTCGTCTGCGATGGCATGATCGCGGATATCCCCCCTTCAGGATTTGTCGCCCGGCGTTCCGATCGCAACGGGCCGGTTGGTCCGGATGTTCGAGGTCAGAATTACGGCCGCTTCGGCAACCGGTCAATCACCTG
>RFLL01000153.1 GCA_003693905.1 Alphaproteobacteria bacterium | reverse complement strand
GTTGGGAGAGCGTCGCGTTCGCAATGCGAAGGTCAGGGGTTCGACTCCCCTCGGCTCCACCAGATCTTTTCTTTTCCTCCGGCTCGCCGATTGATCTCATTTTTGCGCCGCGATCCCGCACACCCCGGCCCTGTGCAGGAGGAGTGCTGCCGGTCGCCTACGGCAGGGCGATGGCGTAGGTGTCGACCGGCGGCGGTGCGGTGATGAGCCCTTGGGCCTCCAGATAGGCGGCGAAGCGGACATAGCGGCCGCGGTCGAGGGCGGCCGGGCGCAACGCGAAGCGCGGCAGGGTATCACGCCAGGCGCGGCGGTTGAGTTCGTCGTCGAGGCCCTTCTTGTAGCCGGCGAACAGCGTCCAGGCCTCGTCCGGATGGTTGACGAGATACTGCACGCCGCGTTCCAGCGCCCGCAGCACTTTGGGCAGGCGCGGGTCGTCGATCCGTGTCCGGTTGGCGACCAGGATCAACTCGTCGTAGGCCGGCACCCCCTCCTCCTCGACATAGAAGGCGCGGCCCGGGCGCCCTTCGATGGCGAGCTGGTTGAGCTCGAAATTGCGGTAGGCGCCGATCACCGCATCGACCTGTCCCGACAGCAGCGACGGGCTGAGCGAAAAGTTGACATTGACGAGGCGGATGTCCTTGAGACCGAGGCCGTAGCGCGCCAGCATCGTTTTCAGCATCGCATCCTCGAACCCGCCGACCGAAAAGCCCACCGTGCGGCCCTTCAGGTCGGCGATCGACCGGATCGGCCCGTCGGCGAGAACGAGCACGGTGTTGAGCGGCGTTGCGATCAGCGTGCCGATGCGCACCAGCGGCAGGCCGGCCGCGGCCTGCATGTGAAGCTGCGGCTGATAGGAGACCGCCAGGTCGGCCTTGCCGGCGGCAACCAGCTTCGGCGGGTCGTTGGGATCGGCCGGTTCGATGAACCTGACCTCCAGTCCTTCGTCGGCGAAGAAGCCTTTGCGTTCGGCCACGATCAACGGCCCGTGGTCGGGATTGACGAACCAGTCGAGCAGGATCGTCAGCGGCTCGGTCCCGGCGCGCACCGACGGTGACGCGATCAGGGCCGCAAAGCCGAGCAGACAGACGAAACCGGCACGTGCCAGGCGAAAGAGCAGGCAAAAGCGAAAGGAAGTGTGGTGCAACATGAGCGGACCTCCTTGGCCACGGTTGGGTCTCAGGAGATCCGGGGAGGCTGGCGGGAGACGGCCGCGGCGATCATCCAGACGATCCCGCATCTTCGGCGGGGCGCCGCGGCGGGTTCCGTTCCCTGCGCCGGCATTACCCGGATCAGGTTCGAAGGGTCACCACCGATCGCCGTGCGACGATGTCGTCGCTTCCGGCAAGGGTAGTATCTCAGCCCGTCACGGGCCCCCCTAGGAACGCGGGCGATGATGGAGACCGACCACGGCCGAGTCAAGATCGGTCGCGGTCAGGACGCACCGGAACGACGCGCCGCGCTCGGTTCCCACGAACCGTCGGCGCGCACGACGAGGCCGTAATCCCGCTCCGCCGCCTCGGGCGAGACCATGCCGTTGCGCACGTCCTCGACCACCCGCTGCGCCTCGCGGCTCAGCGGCTCGCCCAGGCCGCCGCCGCCGGGCATCTCCAGGATCAGGCGGTCGCCGGCCGGTACCGTCTGGCGCCCCTTGCCGCGCAGCACCGCCCCCGAGGCCAGGCGCACCCGACCGCAGGCGCCGTTCTTGCCGCCGCCGCGCCCGCGCGGCGGATGATCGACACGGTCGAACATGCTGGATACGGCGAACGGCGCACCGTCGGCGTGGGCGATTTCCATGACCTGGCCGGTGCCGCCGCGATAGGTGCCAGGTCCGCCCGAATCGGTACGGTATTCCTTGCGCCAGATCAGGATCGGCGCCACCGTCTCGTTGATTTCGACCGGTGTGTTGCGCACGCCCGACGGGAATGCGGTGGCGTTGAGCCCGTCCTTGCCGGGGCGCGCACCGGTACCGCCGGCATGGAACATGCTGATCGTGAACGGCTGTCCGCCGGCACCTGCGGCATCTTCGGCGACGCCGTGTCCGCCGAGTAGGGTGATGATCCACAGACACGAGGTGCCTTCCGCCGGCACCGCGTCCGGCTTGGCCTGGTAGAGACAGCCGAGCACCACGTCGGGCAGCATCTGGCCGATGATATGCCGCGCGGTGACCGCGCACGGCGGCGGCGCATTGAGAATCGAGCCCAAGGGCGCGCTCACCCGCACCGGTGCCAGCGAGCCGGCATTGTTGGGGACCGCGCCGCCGATGACACAGCGGACGCCGAACGACGCATAGGCCTGGGTATAGGTCAGCGGCACGTTGATGCCGTAATTGGATACCGGCGAGGTGCCGGTGAAATCGACGTCGATACCCTCCTCACCGATGGTCATGGTGGCGACCAGATCGATCGGCCTGTCAAAACCGTCGATGCGCATCGCGTTCTTGTAGGTGCCGAAAGGCAGGGCGCGGATTTCCTCCAGCATCGCCTGGCGGGAATTTTCGATGATCGCATCGGCCAGCGGGTCGATCGATTCAAGACCGAATTCGACCATCATGTCGAGCAGGCGCCGCGAGCCGGTTTCGTTGCACGCGGCCAGCGAATAGAGGTCGCCTTCGACCTGCACCGGTTCGCGCACGTTGGCGCGCACGATTTCCAGCAGCGATTCGTTCATCTTGCCGCGCCGCGCCAGCGGCATGATCGGAATCCGCAGCCCTTCCTCGTAGACTTGGCGGGCATCGGCGCCGAAACCGCGGCCGCCGACGTCGACGACGTGGCTGGTCGATGCGAACAGGGCAACCGGGCAACCATCGCGGAAGGTCGGCGAGACCACCGTGAAATCATGCATGTGGCCGGTTCCGGTCCACGGGTCGTTGGTGACGAAAACGTCGCCTTCTTCCATCATCTCGACCGGGTAACGGGCCAGGAACGACCCCACCGAGGCGGCCATGGCGTTGACGTGGCCGGGCGTGCCGGTCACCGCCTGGGCCAGCATCCGACCTTTGAGGTCGAATACGCCGGCCGACAGGTCGCCGGCTTCGCGCACGGAAGTGGAAAACGCGGTGCGGATCAACGTCTGCGCCTGCTCTTCGACTACCGACAGCAGGCGGTTCCACATGATCTGGCGTTGGATCTGTTCCAGGGCGGAGCTTTGGGTCATCGGCGAAGTCCCGTATCCATACATCAATGCCGGCCGCGGGCCGGGAGGCGTCTGGGGGCGTCAGTGTTCCGTGCGCGTCAGCACCAGATAGCCGAGCGCGTTGACCGTTGCTTCGAAGGCGGCGGAGACGACGGTGGTCGTCTGGTCTTCGACGATCAGTGCCGGGCCGCGCACGCGGCAGCCGGGCGCCAGATCGGCGCGCCGGTAGATCGCGGTTTCAAGCATCTCGGCGCGGCCGGGGTCGAACACTTTGCGCTGCCCGACAGGCGCCGGCGGGGCCGGGCTCGCCCCCGGTTCGGGCAGCGGCGGCGGGGCCGGAATGACCGTGTGAACGGTCAGGGTCCAGCTCAGGATTTCGATATCCTGATCGGGGATCGTGCGGCCGTAGAGTCCGGTGTAGACCTCGTCGAATGCCCCCTTCAGGGTCGCCGCATCGGCGGCGGTCAGCGGGCGTACCGGCAGGCGCACACTGATTTCGTGTCCTTGCCCGACATAGCGCATGTAGGCGGTGCAGACCTCGGCCAGGTCCTGTCCACCGGCCGCCGGCTCGACGATGGCACGGGCTTCGGCGCGCATTTCCTCCAGAGTGGCGTTGACCGCATCGGGATCGAAGGTGGACAGGCGCTGATAGCGGCTGCGCACCACTTCGTAGGCGATGGGCGCGCGCAGGAATCCGATCGCCGATCCCACCCCGGCCCCGGTCGGGACGATGATCCGCTTCAGATCCAGTTTCTCGGCCAGGCGCGCCGCGTGCAGAGGGGCGGCGCCGCCGAAGGCGATCAGCGTCCGGGTGGCGATGTCCTTGCCCCATTCGATGGCGTGAACGCGCGCCGCGTTGGCCATGTTCTCGTCGACCACTTCGCTGACCGCGAAGGCGGCTATCGCGCCGGTGAGATCGAGCGGGGCGAGGACCCGGGCCAGCGCCGCTTCGGCTTTTTCGGGGGCCAGCGGCACCGCACCGCCGGCGAAGGTTGCCGGGTCGATGCGCCCGAGCACGAC
>RFLL01000016.1 GCA_003693905.1 Alphaproteobacteria bacterium | reverse complement strand
GTCACGGCCTGCCGCGCGAAGCGGACCTGGTATTCGACGTTCGTTTTCTGGCCAATCCGCATTATGATCCGGTGCTGCGGCCGCTCGACGGACGCGATCCACGCGTGGCCGGCTACGTCGAGGCGGACCCTCAGTTCGCCGCATTCCTGGACCGCCTGACCGGAATGCTGGAACCCCTGCTGCCGGGGTATGAACGGGAAGGCAAGAGCTACCTGACCATTGCCGTCGGATGCACCGGCGGGCGCCATCGCTCCGTCGTGGTGGCCGAACGGCTGGCGGCGTGGCTGCGGGGGCTGGGCCGGACGGCGGATGTCGCCCACCGCGATCTGGTCGGGGGCAAGGACGCCGGCGGGAACGGCGAGGGAGACGATATCGGGGGTGATTCCGCTGGCGTTTCGGGTTAGAACCGCGCCCATCCTGCAAACGAGGAACCACCGATGATCGGCATGGTACTGGTCACCCACGGACAGCTTGCGCGCGAATTCATCGCGGCGCTCGAACACGTCGTCGGGCCGCAGCGCAACGTGGCCGCGGTGTGCATCGGCCCGGACGACGACATGGAACAGCGACGGCAGGAAATCATCGCCAGCGTCGCCAAGGTCGACGAAGGCGGCGGCGTCGTGCTGCTGACCGACATGTTCGGTGGTACGCCGTCGAACTTGGCGATTTCGGTTCTCGATCAGGGACAGGTCGAAGTCATCGCCGGGGTCAACCTGCCGATGCTGATCAAGCTGGCCAGCCTGCGCGAAAGCGAGCCGCTGGCCACCGCGGTGGCGCAGGCGCAGCAGGCCGGACGCAAATACATCAACGTCGCTTCGCAGCTTCTGGCGGACAAGACGTGACGGTTTCGACGATGGAGCCGTTTGCCAGCGCCCGCGTGACGATCGTCAACGAACGCGGCCTGCATGCACGTGCCGCCGCGAAATTCGTCAAGGTCGCCGGCAGCTACGATGCCGAGGTCACGGTTCTAGCGAACGGCGTGGAGGTGCCGGGATCGTCGATCATGGCGCTCATGATGCTGGCCGCCGCACCGGGGTGCGAGGTCGAATTGCGGGCGCGCGGCCCCGGGGCGCATGATGCGATCGAAGCTCTGGTATCGTTGATCGAGAACAGGTTCGATGAAGACTGACGACCCCACCGACGGGCGCAGCGACGGGCCCACCCGCGGGCGCGAGCCCAGGACGAGCGGGCAGCAGCGGCCGCGCGGCCGCCGCGGCCAGCGCGTGTTCGAGGGGCTCGGGGTCTCTCCCGGCGTGGCCATCGGGACCGTCTTTCTGCGCGAGGGCGGCCCGGTGCGGGTGGTCGAATATCAGGTGCCGCCCGACAAGGTGGCCGACGAGGTGGCGCGCCTGAAGGAAGCGATTGCACGTTCCGAACGCCAGATCGGAAAGCTCAAGGCAAAGGCCAAGACCATTCACGGGGCCGCGGCCGAAGAACTCGGCTATCTTCTGGATGCGCACTTCCACATGCTGCACAGCCAGCGTCTCATCGGCGGCATCATCCGACGCATCGAGACCACGCGCTGCAACGCCGAAGCGGCGGTGTTGGCGGAGACCAACGCGATCGCCCAGAACTTCGCCGAAATGGGCGACGCTTTTCTCAAGACCCGCGGTCAGGAAGTGCGCGAAGTCGGCCTGCGCATCGTGCGCAATCTGACCAAGGAAGCGTTCTCCAGCTTCGGTTCGCTTGCGCCCGGCAGCATCATCATCGCTGAGGAGATCACCCCTGCCGATACGGCACTGATGGACCCCAAGGCGGTAGCCGGCTTCGCCTGTGCGCTCGGCGGTGCCGAAGGGCATACCGCGATCATGGCCCGTTCGCTCGGCCTGCCCGCCGTGCTCGGCATTGCCGATCTGACCCATGGCGTGAAGACCGGCGACACGGTGATCGTCGATGGCACCAACGGCATCGTCATCGTCAATCCGAGCCCGCAGTGTCTTGAAGACTATCAGCGCCGCCAGAAGGAATTACAGCGCCAGGTGCGCGCGCTGATGCGCCTGCGCGACGTCCCGGCGACGACCCGCGACGGGGTGCGGGTGACGCTGCTGGCCAATCTGGAACTGCCGCGCGAGCTGGGGCAGGCGGTTGCCGTCGGCGCCGAAGGCATCGGTCTGTTGCGCACCGAGTATCTGTTCATGAACCGCGAGGACCTGCCCAGCGAAGAAGAACAGTACCGGTCGCTGGTCGAAATTCTGGCCGGCATGGCCGGGCGCCCGGTTACCGTGCGTACTCTGGACATCGGCGGCGAGAAGCTCGCCTCCGCGCTTGGTGAGCAGTTTCCCGAAGGCAGCACCTCGGTGCTCGGCATGCGCGCGATCCGCATGTCGCTCAAGGAGCGGCCGTTGCTCGAAGCGCAGTTGGCCGCCATTCTGCGCGCCGGCGCCCATGGTCCGGTGCGTATCCTGCTGCCGATGATTTCTTCGGTGAGCGAGGTCAACGAGGTGCGCAAGGTATTGGTCGCGGTGGCGGCGCGCCTGGCCCGACGCCGGGTCAAGATTGCCGATCCGCTGCCCCCGGTCGGGGTCATGATCGAAGTGCCGGGGGCGGCACTGGCCGCTGATGCACTGGCCAACGTGGCCGACTTCTTCGCCATCGGCAGCAACGATCTGACCATGTACACGCTGGCCATCGACCGCGGCGACGAACGGGTCGCGCACCTCTACAACCCGCTTCATCCCGGGGTGCTGCGGCTGATCCAGTTTTCCGTGCAGGCGGCCCTGCGTGCGCGCATCCCGGTTTCGGTGTGCGGCGAGATCGCCGGCGACCCGCGATTCGTCCCCTTGATTCTGGGTCTGGGGGTGCGCGAGCTGTCGATGGTCGCCAACGCGCTGCCGCGGGTCAAAAGCCGGATCCTGAACCTCGACATGCGGGCGGCGACGCAACGCGCCCACATGATCATGGATCAGTTCGATTCGGGGCGAATCTCGGCCCTTCTCGACGATTTCAACGAGGCGAGCTGAGGGCACGCATCGGCTGCGAAGTCGCGTCTGCAATGCAACCTTCGGTGCAAACTTGCCGTCGGCCGGCGTGGCTGATACATGAGCGCGGGACATCCGCCCGCAACCGCCTGCGGCCGTCCGGCACGCCCGGTGCAAGCGGCGGCTGGCATCAAAAGCATCCGGACGGAGGGGCCCGGGACAAGGGGAAGGACGATCATGGCCGAATTCAGCGATTTCAAAGTCAAGGATCTGGGGCTGGCCGATTGGGGCCGCAAGGAAATCAGCATCGCCGAATCCGAGATGCCGGGCTTGATGGCGCTGCGCGAGGAATTCGCCGCGGCGCAACCGCTCAAGGGCGCGCGCATCGCCGGCTCGCTGCACATGACGATCCAGACCGCGGTCCTGATCGAGACCCTGCGTGCGCTGGGCGCCGACGTGCGCTGGGCATCGTGCAACATTTATTCGACCCAGGATCACGCCGCCGCCGCGATCGCTGCCGCCGGCGTGCCGGTTTTCGCCTATAAGGGCGAAAGCCTGAGCGAATACTGGGACTTCACCCACCGCATCTTCGCCTGGGCCGACGGCGGCACGGCGAATATGATTCTCGACGACGGCGGCGATGCCACCCTGCTCGTCCATCTCGGGCTTCAGGCCGAATC
>RFLL01000152.1 GCA_003693905.1 Alphaproteobacteria bacterium | reverse complement strand
TCGTCTTCGAGCCGCGCCGGGTCGGCCAGCCGCGGGTCAGGATCAGGTCCTTGATCGACGTCGGCACGCCGTCGACGCGCCCGCGCGGCGCGCCCAAGCGCCAACGTTCCTCCGACTTGCGCGCCTCGGCCAATGCCGCTTCGGCATCGACCAGAACGAAGGCGTTGAGCACCTTGTCGTGCGCCTCGATGCGCGCCAGCGCGGCCCGGGTGGTTTCGACCGGCGACAGGCTGCCGTCGCGGTAGCGCGCGACCATTTCGCTGGCCGACATGAGCGCAAGATCATCGGACATGGGCGCTCCCCCTTTTTGTTTGTGCGTACGTGCCTTCCCTGAGCATTCGTTCGCGGCCGGCAACCGGTGAAGTCGGTCAAATTGGTGACATGCTTTGCCGTCATTGTCGAGATCGACCCCACGTCGAAATGACGTCGAAACGGCGTCAGGACGGCCCCGGATGGCGGCGGACAGGACGTCGTATACTATTTATTACCATAGGCGTGCCTTGCAGGTGCGGGGCGCCCCGGATCAATGCGAAGGAGCGAACATGGCAAGGTGGATACGCATGTGCCGCGGTATGGTCGCGGCCACGAGTCTGGCGGCTCTGATCTGGGGCGTCGCCGGCGTTCCGGCACCGGCGCAGACCCGGGAATCCGATCCCACCACGCGCGAACGGGCCGAGGAAATGGCCCGCGATGCGATGGAGCGACTGCTTCGGGCGCTGGAGATGCTGTTCCGGTCGATCCCGCAGTACGAGCTGCCCGAGGTCACCGAGGACGGTGATATCATCATCCGGCGCAAGCGCCTGCCGCCGCCCGAGGCGCCGGTCGAGCCGGAAAGCGACACGACCCGGACCTGATGACCGGCCGGCATTTGCGGCCGCCCGATCTGTAAAGCGGGGGTGCCAAAGGGACCGCGGATGCCCGGCAGGCGTCTACTCGTCGTAGCTGACCAGGGTCGAGATCGGGATGTCGAGATTGGCGCGACCGTTGAGAAAGGCGAGTTCGATCAGGCACGCCGCCCCCATGACCTCGGCGCCGCATTGGCGCAGAAGCTGCACCGCGGCGTTCATCGTGCCGCCGGTGGCCAATAGATCGTCGAGCACGACCACGCGCTGGCCCGGGGCGATGGCGTCGGCCTGGACCTCGATCGAGTCGGTGCCGTATTCCAGATCGTAGGTATAAGGAACCGTGGCGCCGGGCAGCTTGCCCTGTTTGCGCACCATGATGAACCCGAGGCCGAGCTTGAGCGCCAGCGGTGCGGCGACCAGAAAGCCGCGCGATTCGATGCCGGCCAGAATGTCGGGACGATGCGGTGTCACCGCGTCGGCGAGCTGACGCATCGTTTCCTGCCATGCTCCGGCGTGGCGCAGTAGCGTCGAGATGTCGTAGAACAGGATTCCCGGCTTGGGAAAATCCGGAATCGTGCGGATGTGGTCCTTGAGATTCATGTGTCCAGTCCGGCGCGCGGGCGTAACACGGGTTTCGGGTTGCGCGCCAAACCGGCGCAGCCGGGCGATACTACAAATCGCACCCCCCGGGTACAATGCGATTGCGGCGGTCAAGACGGGCGCGCTAGAACAGGGCCCACGTACATGGACCTGCACGGAATCCGTACCGGTCCGCGCCGCCGCCCCGATCCGGGACGCCTCGGGGGAAAGAGGAGCTTCATGTCGCACGTTTTCTACCGCCATACCAGGCACCGCTATCCAGTCGCGGTGCGCGGCGAGGGGGTCCACGTCATCGACGGTGAGGGCAGGCGGTATCTCGACGCCTCCGGCGGAGCGGCCGTGTCGTGTCTGGGTCACAGCCATCCGGCGGTGATTCAGGCGATCAAGGACCAGATCGACCGCATCGCCTATGCCCATACGGGATTTTTCACCAACGAAGCCTCCGAGGCGCTGGCCGATCATCTGATCGCGCGCGCACCGGCCGGGATGGAGCGGGTCTATTTCGTCTCCGGCGGGTCCGAGGCCAACGAGACCGCGCTCAAGCTGGCACGCCAGTATTTCGTCGAGATCGGCCAGCCGCAGCGGCGCCACTTCATCGCCCGGCGCCAGAGCTATCACGGCAACACCCTGGGTGCCCTGGCGGTTGGAGGCAGCGTGGCGCGCCGGGCGGTCTACAGGCCGCTGCTGATCGAGGTCAGCCATATCGCCCCCTGTTTTCATTTCCGCTACGGTGAACCGGGCGAAAGCGAGGTCGATTTCGGCCGCCGTGTCGCCGACGAGCTGGAAGCGGAAATCCTGCGTCTCGGGCCGGACACCGTCATCGGCTTCATCGCCGAAACCGTGGTCGGCGCAACCTCCGGCGCGGTGCCGCCGGTGCCTGGCTACTTCAAGCGCATCCGCGAAATCTGCGACAGGTACGGAGTGCTGCTGATCCTCGATGAGGTGATGTCGGGCATGGGTCGCACCGGGACCCTGTTCGCGTGCGAGCAGGATGGCGTGGCGCCCGACTTGGTGACCTGCGCCAAGGGCCTGGGGGGTGGCTATCAGCCGATCGGGGCGGTGCTGACCGCGGGCCGGATCTACGACGCGATCGCCGGTGGCAGCGGGTTCTTCCAGCACGGCTTCACCTATATCGGTCATGCCACGGCGTGCGCCGCCGCCCTGGCCGTGCAGCAGACCGTCGAGCGCGACCATCTGCTCGACAATGTGAAACGCCAGGGCGCGCGGTTGCGCGCGCTGCTGGAGGAACGCTTCGGCCGGCACCCCCATGTCGGCGACGTGCGCGGGCGCGGCCTGTTCCTGGGACTGGAGATCGTCGCCGAACGCGAAACCATGGCGCCGTTCGACCCGGCGTTGCAGATGCATGCCCGGATCAAGGCGGCGGCGATGGAACGCGGGCTGATGTGCTATCCTTCCGGGGGCACCATCGACGGCCGGCGCGGCGACCATGTGCTGCTGGCCCCTCCCTTCATCGTCGAAGACGCCCACGTGGCGGCCATCGTCGACATTCTGGGCGCGGCGATCGACGCCGCCGTGGCGGACGCGCAGGGGCAGGCGCCGGCGTGAGTACGAACGGCGAATCGGACATGCAGCAGGCGGGATGGACGCCGCTCATCCTGGCGGTGGCGCCCAACGGTGCGCGCAAGACCCGGGCCGATCACCCGGCGGTGCCGATCACGATCCCCGAGATTGCGCGCTGTGCCGCGGTATGTGCCGAGGCCGGGGCGGCGATGATCCATCTCCACGTGCGCGACCGCGACGGCCGCCACTCGCTGGATGTCGACACCTACAGGGAGGCCATCGCCGCGCTGCGGCGCGAGGTCGGGCGGCGCCTGATCGTGCAGGTGACGACGGAGGCGGTCGGGCGCTATACGCCGGACCAGCAGATGGCGGTGGTACGTGCCGTGCGGCCGGAAGCAGTCAGCCTGGCGGTGCGTGAACTGGTGCCCGACGCCGCGCACGAGGGGGCGGCGGCCGACTTCTTCGCCTGGTTGCGCCGCGAAGCCATTCAGCCGCAATACATTCTCTATGCACCCGACGATGTCGCCCGCTTCGACGATCTGGTCCGGCGCGGCATCGTGCCCGACGGTCCGCATTTCGTCCTTTTCGTGCTCGGACGCTATGCGTCGGGCCAGCGCTCGCAGCCGGGCGATCTGCTGCCCTTCATGACGGCCAACGGGGCCGGGCACGTGTGGGCGATGTGCGCCTTCGGCCGCTACGAGATCGCCTGTGCCGCGGCCGCGGCGGCACTTGGCGGCCATGTGCGGGTCGGGTTCGAGAACAACCTGCACCTGCCCGACGGGCGGGTGGCGCCAGACAACGCGGCCCTGGTCGCCGCCGCCGCCGCCGCCGCGGCGGCCATCGGCCGGCCTCTGGCCGATGCCGACCAGGCCCGTGCCTTGGTCGCAACGACTTCCGTGCGGTGCGATGCGGCGCCCTAGAAAAACATCGCACCGCAGCAGACGGGCCGTGGGGCTTGCGGTGATGCTGGCGCTGGTGCTGGCGTCGGGGGGCGGCGCTGCGCAGGCACAGGCGCAAGCGCAAGCCCAGGAGACGCCGGCACGGCGCGTCGAGGCCGTGATCGGCACCGCACCGGTCGGTGGCACCTTCTATCTGGCTGGCGGTGCGGTGTGCACGGCTTTCAACCGGGCACAGGGGGCGGGCGGCCTGCCGTGCCTGGTCGCGCCGAGCGCGGGTTCGGCTGACAACCTGGCGCGCCTGCGTCGGGGTGAAATCGACTTCGCCGTGGTCCAGTCCGACTGGCAGTATCTGGCGACGCACGACGGCCTGCCCGACGACGGGCGTCCCTGGACGCAGTTGCGGGCGGTCTTCGCCCTTCAGGCGCAACCGGTTACCGTGCTGGTGCATCCGGAGGCGGACATTGCCGCCCTGGATGACCTGAAGGGCCGGCGAGTCAACCTCGGCCCGCCCGATTCGGCCATGCGGGTGGCGGCCGAGGGGCTGATCGAGGCGCTGGGCTGGCGCCGGCGCGATTTCGAAGGCCTAGGCGAGCTTGCCGCGCCGGACGTCCCCGAGGCCCTGTGTGCCCGGCGCATCGATGCGGCCATCGTGCCGCTCAGCCATCCCAGCCGCCTCGTCGCCGATGCGGTGATGCGCTGCGGGGCGCGAATCGTGGCGGTGACGGGGGCCAAGGTGCGACGGTTGATCGCCGATTGGCCGTTTTATGCGCCGGCAACGATTCCGGGCGGCCTTTACCCGGGAATCGACCAGCCGGTTCCCAGCTACGGCGTGCGCGCCACTCTGGTCACGACGGCTACGGTTCCCGACGCCACCGTCTACAGGCTGGTCAAGGCGGTGTTCGACGATCTCGACCGCTTCAAGGCACAGCACGCGGTTCTCGGCGGACTTGACGTCGAGGACATGATCGGCCCGGTCAACACGGCGCCGTTTCACGACGGCGCGCTGCGCTACTATCGCGAACGGGGGTGGCAGAAGTAAGCCGGCTCACATTTCCGTCATCGTCCCCTGAATCGCCGGATCCCCGGTTCTCAAGCCGGAATGGGGGTGGTGTAATCGCCCCTGCGCCCCTTCTGCACCAGCTGCGGGAACTTGGGGGAAACGCATGGCGGTGAAAGGATCGCGGAAACGATGAGCCGGGTCTTGCGTCATGATCTCGCCCGGCGGCCGGTTCTTCTGGGGCTGGCGCTGAGCGCCATCGGGGGCTTGAGCTGGGGACGCCCGGCCCCGGCGACGGCCGCCGCCGATGGGGCGATCCCCGTCCCCGAACTCGTTCCGGTCCCGGCCGGACCATTCATCGCCGGTTCCGACCGGGCCGAACGCGAGATGGCTTACCGTCTCGACGAAGCGGCCTACGGCCACAGCCGCACCCGCCAATGGCGCTGGTACGAGAACGAGCCGCTGCGCCACAGCGAGACTCTCGATGCCTTCGCCATCACCCAGACCCCCGTTACCAACGCTCAGTACGCGGCCTTCGTCACCGCGACCGGGCATCCGGTTCCCGACGTCGATCCGCAGACATGGCGCAGCTATCGCCTGATTCATCCCTACCGGCGTACCCGTCGCCATGCCTGGACCACCGGTGCGCCACCGCCGGGTCGGGCGGATCATCCGGTGGTTCTGGTCTCTCACGCCGACGCGCAGGCCTATGCTGCATGGTTGTCCGCGGTGAGCGGGCGAACCTGGCGGCTGCCGAGCGAACGGGAATGGGAAAAGGCGGCGCGTGGCACCGACGGCCGCTGGTTTCCCTGGGGCAATGTGTGGGATCCCGCGCGCCTGAACAGTCACGATCAGGGGCCGTTCGATACCACGCCGGTCGGCAGCTATCCCGCCGGCGCCAGCCCCTTCGGGCTGCTCGATGCCGCCGGGCAGGTCTATGAATGGACCGCGACAC
>RFLL01000015.1 GCA_003693905.1 Alphaproteobacteria bacterium | reverse complement strand
TGGGCGGTGCCGCGATAGCCGAGGAAATCGCCGGTGCGGCGGCAATAGACGGGCAGTCCGCTGAGCAGGAAATGGCGCGTCTTGCCGCTGCGGTCGGCGATCTCGACCGCGATCTCGCGAAACGGCCGCCGCCCCGATGGACCGGCAAGCTCGTCGAGAAGGGGATGGGGAGTGGTCGGCAGTTCGTTCAGGCGACGTCCGGTCAGCTCGATCTGATGGTAGCCGAGCGCCTCGCTGACCCGCGGCGAGACCATTGTCAGCACCAGGTTGCGATTGGTTTCCCAGATCCAGTCCGACACCAGACGGGTGATATCCTCCAGCCGCTCGACGGCATCGGCCAGCGCATCGCGCAGGGCCTCGGTCTCGCCCACCGGCACAAGGCGGGTCACCATGAATTCGGTCTCGTCGAGAAAGACCGCGTCGCGATGGATGGCGAAACGCACCGTGCGCTCGTCGATGACCAGTGACAGCTCCGCCGTATCGCTGTGTACCGGATCGATGCCAAGCGGTGCCGCCGCCGCGACCACACGCTCGAAAGCCGGATTGGCATAAAGACGCTGCCCCCGTGCATCGCTCAGGCATACCGGATCGCCGGCTTCGATCAGGCGTTGAAACAACGCCTCCGGCACGGTACCGGAGGAAGCACGCACCGCCCCCGAGCGCGGGGCGGCATCGCCGTGTCCGGACGCGGGCCCGCTCCCGACGGGAAGCGCGCTATGTTTATTCCTGCGGGCCACGGCTTTTGCGCAGAACTTCGGCCACCTGCTCGATCGCGTCCTGATATTCCGGATCGCGGCGCCACACCTTGAGCGCTTCTTCCGCGGCCTTTCTGTCTGCTTTTTCGAAGGTCCGCATGGCGCGTGCCAATTCGCGCGGATCGGTGACCTTGCGCCCGGTGCGCCCACGCCGGGTAAGCAGGAAGATCGTCGCGAAAGCCGACTTCGGCATGTCGAGCGCACGACAGACGATCGCCAGGGCTTCACCGCCGGTGTCATAAAGGATGCGTTGCAGCCGCTCCGGCTTCAGACCGGCCATCTTGGCCAGCAGGGCTTCGAACAGCGGCACTTCGCCCTGGCGCAGCGCCTGAACCAAGAAATCGACGGTGATCGACGACGTTTCGCTCAACCGTTCGGCCAGCATCGCCTCGGGGCGCGCGGCCTCGGGATCGGATTTGTGCACGCTCGGATCGGCGGCAATGTCCTTGTACACGTGTTCCAACTGGTCATCCAACTCGCCCGGGTCGATGTCGTAGTTCTCCAGAATGTGCTGGCGCAAGGCGGCCGAAACCCACAGGTACATGCGTTTGGCCAGCTCCGGCTTGAGGTCCTGACGCTTCAGCAGCGGCTCCTGATAGGTATCGACCCGGCGCGATTCTTCGGCCAGATACGCAATCGTCGCTTCGGAGATGCGGGCATCCTGATTCTCAAGCAGGGTCTTGATCACGTCGACGTTGCCGGTCTGAACCAGGGCATCGGAAACCTGTTCGCTGAGCGACCGGCGCATTGCGATGGCAAGCTGATGCTGCTGCGTGCGGTGGCGAATGATCTGGATGAGCTCGATGTCGCGCAGCACCGATGAATTCATCAGCACCGGCTGCGCCACTTCGATCTCGTCGTTGGCCAGCGCGACGATGAGGTCGTGCGGCGGGTTCGGGGCATTGGCCAGGCGTTCGCTCAGATCGCGGCGCACCACCATCTCGCAATCGCGGATGAGCTTGCGCAGGATCTCCGACATCAGAGCCCGCTCGCGTTCGGTCAACACGGTGGTCGTGTCGGAGAAAAGATCCCCCAGCGACGCCGTCAGCATCCGGCGCCCCTCCAGGGATTTGTCGAGTGCGAGTTCGAGCAGATGGTGCAAGTCGAGCCCCGATCCTTCGTCCGAACTGGTCACGTTTGCCATCCAGGGAAAGTGTCACAGATGAATGGAACCAGGCGTATCCGCCTGGCCCGGGCCGGTCGATCTGGTCTTCCTCTTCGATGATCGTGCAACTATAAGGCAAATTTAGTTAAAGAATTTATTATCCCTTAAAGGTCAGCGGTGCGGACGCGTTTACCGACTCTTAAGGGGGCTGCGGCACACTGGCGGCCATGCAGATCCCCGACAATCCGCTGCGCCTGTTCGGCCTGAATTTCACTCAACAGGCCGCCAGGAGCGCACGGCCCGAGCCCGCCGCGCCGAGCCCGCGGGCACCGCAGAAAGCCGCCGCAAAGGCGGCGGCCCGCACCGGGACCGCCGCCGAGGCGCCGCGGCGCGTCTCTTCGCCGGAGCGGATCGAACAGGCCCTGACGGCACTCAAGACCGAAGGCCGGATCCCCCCGCGCGGCAGCCTGATCGACCTGCGCGCCTGATCGCACCGGCCGGAATCCCGGCCCCGAAGCCCGGACACCGGAACCTTGCCCGGAGGCAGGGGGCGCGTACAGTAGGCGCATGACGACGCCCGGGTCCAGGCCGTCCGGCCCGCAAAGCCCCCCGCAGTTCGTGCGCGCCGTTCCCGAAGGCGACGATCGCCCGCGCCTGATGTGCACCCGGTGCGGGTTCGTTCGTTACGAGAATCCGAAGGTGGTGGTCGGTACGGTGGCGGCATGGAACGACGGGCGCATTCTGCTGTGCCGCCGGGCCATCGAGCCGCGCCCGGGTCTGTGGACCCTGCCGGCCGGATATCTGGAACTGCACGAGACGGCCGTCGAAGGTGCGCAACGCGAAGCATGGGAAGAAGCCCGCGCCCGGATCGACATTGACCAGTTGCTGGCGGTCTATTCGATCCCGCGCCTGAGCCAGATACAGCTCATCTATCGCGCGCGCCTCTTGTCCCCCGACGTGTCACCAGGATCGGAGACGAGCGAGACGGGCCTGTTCGAATGGGATCGTATTCCGTGGTCGCAGATCGCCTTTCCGTCGGTGGTGTGGGCGCTCAATCATTACCGTGAACGGCTGGGACAAAGCGGCTTCGCCCCCTTTGCCAATCCCCCCGGCGAAACGGGAGAGATTCCGTGATCCCTACAGGCCGAGATTGAGCAGCACCGCCCCGGTCGCCACCACGGTGGCGGCGATGATGCGACGGCGACCGAAGGGTTCCTTGAGGATCAAGGTGCCGATCGCCGCGCCGAAGATGACACTGGTCTCGCGCAGCGCGACAACGTGCGCCATCGGTCCCTGGCCCATCGCCCAGATCGCAATGCCATATGAAATGCCGGCGATCAGACCGCCGCCGAGGCCGGTGCGCCAGTGGGGACGGAACGCGGCAACGAGATCGCCGCGCCGGCGCCACAGCGTCAAAATGATGAGCGGCGCCGCTTCGAGCACGAACAGCCAGGCGATGTAACTCAAAGGGTGGCCGGAACGGCGTACGCCCATGCCGTCGACCAGCAGATAGGCTGCGATGGTCAATCCGTTGAGCAGTGCCAGTCCGATTGCCCACGCTTCACCTTCGCGCAACCCTGCCCGGCGACGCCACGACAGACTCATGATCCCGGCCGAGACGATCACGACGCCGGCCATCTCGCTCGCGCGCAGCGGCTCGCCGGCAAAGATCCACGCCGCGGCGGCGACCAGCGCCGGCGCCGAACCGCGGGCGATCGGATAGACTTGGCTGAGATCGCCCAGCCGGTAGCTGTGGACCAGAAGTGCGTAGTACAGATAGTGGATCGCGGCCGAGGCCAGCACGAACGGCCACGCCGCCAGCGCCAGCGGTGGCAGCAGCAGCAGGCCGGCGATGCACACCGGCACCGGTGCGGCCATGACCAGCGTGATCATGATCAGACGGTCGCCACCGGCCTTGACCAGCGCATTCCAGGTGGCGTGCAAGACGGCGGCCAGCAGGACGAGAACCAGCACACCGGGCTCGATCGGCATTTCGGGGCTCCGACACCGCAGGCGGCGCGGGGCACCCCGGCGCCGGTTCGGTTGCAGTCTTTGGGCGTTCTTTTTTGTGACGTTGACGGATTAGAGCGGTTTGCCGGCGCGCTGTCCACTTCCGGCAGCCGCGCACCCGAGCTCTTGGCGCCCCGGATCAGATGAGAGCGTAGTGGGTGACCACGTCGGCCAGCTCTTCGGTCAGCGACGGTCCGAGACGGATGACCGGCACGTTTCCGGGTAGACGCCGCATGGTCGGATCGTCCGCCGCCAGACTGGTCAGCAGGGCGAGATTGAGGTGCTCGGTCACGGACATCGCGCGCAAGGCACGGGCCAGATCGATGCCGGTGACGCCATCCATCACGGCCGACGTGATGACCAGATCGGGCTCCGTGCGTGCCGTCGTTTCGATCGCTTCCCACGGTGAGTGCAACGTCGTCACCCGCAGGCCGAGGGCGCGCAACTCTGCCGCCACCATGCGTCCGACAGCGCGCGCCGGGGTGACCAGAACAACCTCGATACGGCGAATTTCGTTGGCATCTATTCCCAGACCGATGTGCGCCGGCAGGGTGCGCAGCAAAGCGCCCGTCTTGGCGTCACCCGGATCCTGACCGGCCTCGACGATGGCGCGCAGACGGTCGATGAAAATCAGCACGTTGTCGGCGTGGATCCGGTCCAGAACCCGCACTTCGGCCAGATAGTCCTCCAGCCGGTGGGCAATCAGGGTGATGGACGGAAAGCCGACCGACCCGGCAAAGCCCTTCAGGCTGTGCGCTTCCCGGTGCAGGCAGATCAAGGCCTCGGCGCTATCCCCGTCGCACCCGGTGACGACAGCTTCCATGTCATCAAGGCGCTCGCGCGCCTCGACCAGGAAATCCTGACGCAGGGCGGCAAAAATCTGGTCGTCGAGAAATCCGCTGACATCCGCCATTCACTGTCACCATGTTTGAAACCGAACCGTATATATCATTGGTTGCATATGTGTTTATAAATGCCCGTATTCATGGAATGGTTGAATCGGCCGCATCAGCACACCGGTCACCTTTTCAGGTGTACGATAAGGGGAATGATCCACTTTCATCTGCACGCGCCTTGATCCATGTCCACAACACGGCCCCCGACGCGGCCCCAGGTCGATCCCCTCCGGAGCGGAGCCCCGATCACCTATCCGCCGGACGTGCACGGCCTCAACGCCTTTGATCTCGATCGCAACCTTCAGCGCCTGCTGGCGCACCGCGTGCCGGCGTTTCTGGCCCGCCATCGCACCCGGCTGAGCGCCTTCGGCGCCTGGGTTGGCGGGCCGCTCGATCACCAGGCGGCCTACAGCGACCGCCATGCCCGCCCCGTCGTCGAAGCGTACGCGCCGACAGGCGAGGTGCGCGGCCGGGTGATCGTGAACCCGGCCTACGAGAGCTGCCATCAGGACGCCTACCGGTACGGCGTCATCGGCTTGGCTCATGACGAGAACGAACCGGATGGGCACCTCGTCTCCTTCGTCATGGGCTATCTGCTGTCCTACGCCGACATCGCGATCCACTGCCCGGTCACCATGACCGGTGCCGTCGCCCATGTCCTGGCGCATATCGCCCCGGCTGCGGTGCGCGCGAAATATCTGCCGGCGTTGATTCGCATGGATGGACGGACGATCAGTGCCGGCACCTGGGCGACCGAGCGTCACGGCGGCTCGGACGTCGGCGCCAGCGCAACCGAAGCGCGGCCCGACGGACCGGCATGGCGTCTGCGCGGCCTCAAATGGTTCGCCAGCAATGCCGGCGGCGGGCTGGCCCTGGCCACGGCGCGACCCGCGGGTGCGCCGCCGGGCGGCAGGGGGCTGGGCTGCTATCTGGTGCCGCAGATGCTGCCCGACGGCACGCGCAACAGCTACTGGGTGCGACGGCTCAAGGACAAGCTCGGTACCCGGGCCCTGCCGACCGGCGAGATCGAGCTCGACGATGCCTGGGCGCTGGAGGTCGCGGCCCCGCCCGAGGGGCTCAAGGCGATGATGGAGGCGCTGGAATACAGCCGCATCCACAATGCGATGGCGGCCTGCGCGGTGCAACGCCGGGCGTTCCTGGAGGCCGTGTGCTGGGCCACGCACCGGATCGCGTTCGGTCACGCGATCGCAAGCTACCCGATGGTGCGCGATGTGCTGCTCGATCTCGCAACCGAACAGGAAGCCGGCCTGGCGCTGGCCTGCGAAGCGGCCCTGGCCTTCGCCGCCGCCGGCCGCGATCCGACGGCGCGCCCCTGGCTGCGCACCGTCACCGCGCTGGCCAAGGACCGCACCGCAGAGGCCGGCGTGCGCGCCGCGACCCGGGCCATCGAGGTGATCGGTGGCAACGGCTACACCGAGGACTGGCCGACCGCACGCCTGCTGCGCGATGCCATGGTGCTGCCGGTGTGGGAAGGGCCGCCCAACATCCAGGCGCTGGAGCTGCTGCGGGTGACGACCGGCAAGGTGCGCGGCGACAGCGCGTTTCTGAGCCGCATCGAGGATATCGTCGAGGCCCTGCCGCCGGCTCTCGACGATCTTGCGGCGTCTTTGCGCCCGGCTCTCGATGATTGCCGGGCGGCGCTCGCCTATCTGCGCCGGCGTCCCGAGGACGGCCCACGCCACGGCCGACGACTGGTCGAGATGATGGCCGATACCCTGTGCGCCGCCCTGCTGGCCGAGGAAGCGGCCGCCGATCTGGACGCCGGCGACGGGCGCAAGGCGCTGATCGCCCGGCGCTATGTGCGCGCCCGCTTCGACGGCCGCCTTCCGATCACATCCGACGCCGATCCGGCACAGGCGGCATTTGCACAGATCATCGG
>RFLL01000151.1 GCA_003693905.1 Alphaproteobacteria bacterium | reverse complement strand
TTCGTGCTGCTCGGCCTGGTGTCGGCGGTGGTGGCGATCGTCTTCATGCGTGCCACCATGTTCGCCAGCGACGTGGCCGAACGCACCCCGCTGCCGCCGTGGGCACGCCCGGCCGCCGGAGGCCTGATGATCGGCATCATCGCGATCTTCTATCCCCATGTTCTCGGCGTCGGCTACGAGGCGACCAACGCCGCCCTGATGGAGGAATTTTCCCTGTGGATGCTGATCGTGCTGATCGTGCTCAAGACGGCGGCGACGGCGATCTCGCTCGGCACCGGTTTCGGCGGCGGCGTGTTTTCGCCGTCGCTGTTCATCGGCGCCATGGTCGGCGGCGCTTACGGCATCGTCGCCACCAATGCCTTTCCGGAGCTGTCCTCCGGCCACGGCGCCTACACGATCATCGGCATGGGCGCGGTGGCCGGGGCGGTTCTGGGCGCTCCGATCTCGACCATCCTGATGGTGTTCGAACTGACCGGCGACTATGCCATCACCATTGCAGTCATGATCTCGACCTCGGTCGCCAGCATCATCACCCAGCAGGTTCACGGCTATTCCTTCTTCACCTGGCAACTGGCGCGGCGTGGCATCGTCGTAAGCGGCGCCCACGACGTGGGCCTGATCCGTTCCACCACGGTGCGCGACGTCATGGCCCTGGAGTACGAGACGGTGACGCCCGAAACGTCCATTGCGACGGTCCGCAATCGGCTGCTGACGGCTCCGTTCGGGGAACTGTTCGTGGTTGACGGCGACGGACGGCTGAGCGGGGTCATCACGTATGCCGATCTGCACGAGGCGGCATTCGACACCAGCCACGATGCGGAATTGACGGCGGCCAAGGTGGCGCGGGCGCGCCCTACGGTGCTGGCGGCCGATGAGACCCTGGAATCCGCAGTCAAGATGTTCAGCACCAGCGGCGAGGTCAATCTGCCGGTGGTCGACTCGAAGGAGACCATGCGTCTGGTCGGTGTGGCCCAGGAACATGCGGTAATTCTGGCCTTTCACCGGGCCCTCGATCAGGCCCGTGCCGAACAGCGCCTCGGGCTGTAGCGCCGATCCCGCGGGGCGGCGGGCTCGAGCGCCTTCTTTCCTTTCTTTCAGTCTTCGAGCAGGGGCTTGCCGATGCGTTCGGGCAGCGGCTCGGTACCGACCACCTTGGCCACGGTCATCCCCGGCAGCACGTAGCGATGCAGGCGGCGCGACAGGACCAGGCCGTCGGTGATCGTGCGGATGGCCCGGCGCCCGGCGGCCGGGTCCTCGGCCGCGGGATCGACCAGCCAGGCGATCACGTCTCCTTTGCGCACGTGGGCCCCCAGCGCCACGGCGTAGGCGAGAACCCCGGGCGCCGGGGCGCGCACCGTATCGCAGGCTTCGAGCGCGGTGGCATCGCACAGGGGCTCGGGCTGCGGGCCGGGGTCGCCGTCGATCAGCCCGTGGCGTTGCAGGCTGCGGAACAGGGCCCGGGCATCGGTTTCGGCCACTTCGTCGGCCACCTCGGCACTGCCGCGCAGCTCCACGGTCACCGACAGGCAGGCGGCCGGAACGGGGTGGTCGGTAAAGCGGGCGGCAAGCCGGTTCCAGGGCGTCGAAAACGCCTCGTCGAAGGGGTTTCCCCCCGATTCTTCGGCCAGAAGCACGGCGTGGCAGCCCAGCTCCGCCGCCAGGTCGTGTGCCGCCGGCCACTGGTCGGTGTGGGTGAACAGATGCATCAGCGCCTCATCGTCGCAGTGCAGGTCGAGGACCATATCGGCATCCACCGCCAGACCCATGAGCAGGCGGCGCAGGCTGTCCATTTCGCTGCGCGGTCGCCATGCCGCGATCGATTCGCGCATCGCCGCGCGGATGAGGTCGATGTTCCTGGCCGGCGAATCGGTCAGCTTGCCGGCGATCTGCGCGGCCACCGGCTCGAACAGGTCGGGCCAGCCGCGATTGAAATTGCCGCCGTCGCTCAGATCGTTGCGGCCCAGGTGCCTGCCACCCAGGAATTGCGCCAGACCGATCGGGTTGGCATAAGGCACCACGACCACCTCGCCGCGCACTGCGCCGCGGGCCTCGGCCGCACCGAGCAGGCGCACCAGATGGTGCGCAACCAGCAGCGCCGGGGTTTCGTCGGCGTGAAGGGCGGCCTGGATATAGGCCTTCGGCCGCCCCTCGGCGGGGCCGAATCGGTGCACAATGACTTCGCGCGTGGTTCCCGGCGCGCTTGCATGCAGGCGGTGACGTTCAGTGCGAAGGGGCATGGCCGCAAGGCTCCGTCGAAGTGGCGGGAATGGAAACGGGATCGAATTTGAGGGTCGACATACCGGCGACCATATATATTGAGGCAAGATGTCACAGCCACGGCAAGTCCAATCCCCGGCCATCGTGCCGCCGTACCTCACCGCCCTGAACGACGCCCAGCGCGCCGCGGTGGAGGCGCTGGACGGCCCCGTGCTGGTGCTGGCCGGGGCCGGCACCGGCAAGACCCGGGCCCTGACCGCGCGTCTTGCCCACCTGCTGGTCACCGGCCGGGCGAGCCCGGGGCAGATTCTCGCCGTCACCTTCACCAACAAGGCGGCGCGGGAGATGAAGGAGCGTGTCGCCGCGCTGCTCAACCGTCCGGTCGAGGGCTGGTGGCTGGGGACCTTTCATGCCCTGGCGGCGCGCATGCTGCGGACCCATGCGGAACGGGTCGGCCTCGGGCCCGGTTTCACCATTCTCGACACCGACGACCAGCTTCGCCTGCTCAAGCAGCTCATGGCGGCTGAAGGGATCGACGACCGCAAATCGCCGGCACGTGCGCTTCTGGGGGTCATCCAGCGCTGGAAGGATCGCGGCCTTGCTCCCGACAAGGTGAGTGCCGCTCAGGCCGGCGACGTTACCGGCGGCCGCGCGGTGGCGCTTTACGCCGCCTATCAGGATCGCCTGCGTGCCCTCAACGCCTGCGATTTCGGTGATCTGATCCTGCACACGATCACGCTGTTCCAGACCTGTCCCGACGTGCTTGCCGGCTATCACCGGCGGTTTCACTATCTGCTCGTCGACGAGTATCAGGACATCAACGTGGCGCAGTACCTGTGGCTGCGCCTGCTTGCCCAGGGACACCGGAACATCTGCTGCGTCGGGGACGACGATCAGTCGATCTACGGCTGGCGCGGGGCCGAGGTCGGCAACATCCTGCGTTTCGAGACCGATTTCCCGGGCGCGCGGGTGATCCGGCTGGAGCGCAACTACCGCTCCACCGGGCGCATTCTCGCCGCCGCCTCGGGCCTGATCGCGCACAATCGGGGCCGTCTCGGCAAGACCTTGTGGACCGACGGCGAGGAGGGCGAAAAGCTGCGCCTGCGCGGCCTGTGGGACGGCGAGGCCGAGGCCCGCTTCGTCGGCGAGGAGATCGAGGCCCTGCAACGCCGCGGTCACGCCCTGTCCGAAATCGCCATCCTGGTGCGCACCGGCGCCCAGACGCGGGAATTCGAGGACCGCTTTCTGACCCTGGGCCTGCCGTACCGGGTGGTGGGCGGTCCGCGGTTCTACGAACGCCTCGAAGTGCGCGATGCGCTGGCCTACATGCGTTTGCTCGACAATCCGGGTCATGACTTGGCGTTCGAGCGCATCGTCAACAGGCCCAAGCGCGGGCTGGGCGAGGCGACGCTGCGGACCCTGCACGCCGCCGCGCGCGCCGGCGGGTTGTCGCTGTATGAAGCGGCGCGGCGTCTTGCCGCGACCGACGAGCTGCGCCCGGCCGCGCGGCGGGCGCTGGCCCGTTTCATCGAGAGCTTCGAGCGCTGGCGGTCGCTGATCGGCCATGTGCCGCATCCGGAACTGGCCGAAATCGTCCTCGAAGAATCCGGCTATACCGCCATGTGGCTTGCCGACAAGGCGCCCGATGCGCCGGGGCGGCTGGAAAACCTGCGCGAACTGGTCAACGCCATGGCCGAGTTCGAAACCCTGGCCGGGTTCCTCGAACACGTCGCTCTGGTCATGGAACTGAACGAGGCCGAAGGCGGCGACATGGTCAGCCTGATGACCCTGCATGCGGCCAAGGGGCTGGAATTCGAGACGGTCTTTCTGCCGGGCTGGGAGGAAGGGCTGTTCCCGAACCAGCGCGCGCTCGACGAATACGGTACCCGGGCCCTGGAAGAAGAGCGCCGTCTGGCCTATGTCGGTCTGACCCGGGCGCGCCGGCGGGTGATCCTGAGCTTCGCCGCCAACCGGCGTCTGCACGGGTCGTGGACGCCGGCGATTCCGTCGCGCTTCATCGACGAACTGCCGCGCGAACACATCGAAGTGGAAAGCGACCCCGGCCTTTATGGCGCCGTCGGTCTGGGCGGTGGTCTGGGTGTCGGTGCGGGGGGCGGATTTGCCGACGGGGCGCCGGGGCGTGTGACGCCGGGCATGGCGCGGGCGCGCCGTCACGCCGATCATCGCGGATCGGGGGATCTGGAATTGAGTGCCGAGGTGGTAACCACCGCCGATCCCGTATCGAGCAGTGCCTTTGTGCCGGGCGCGCGGATCTTTCACCAGAAATTCGGCTACGGAACCGTCGAATCGGTAAGCGGCGATCGTCTCGACATCGCTTTCGACAAGGCCGGCCGCAAAAAGGTGATCGCCAGTTTCGTCGTGCCGGCGGATCGGGCGGGCTGAGGCGAGGGCGCCGTGAGCGATCATTCGGCCCCGGCGTGGCGGGTCGGCCTCAAGGTGCCGGTCGCGGCAATGCCGGCCGTCGAGGCGGCGCTGGAGACTCTGGGCGGGGCGCTCGCCGTCGGCGGGGCTGACGATCATGGCATGGTGCCGATCGAGGTTTACCTTGCCGCGCCGCCGCGGCGCGCGCATCTGAGCGCGCTTCTGGCAGCCGCGGCCCTGGCCGCCGGCATCGAGGCCCCCGAGTTCACGATCGAGCGCCTGCCCGCGCTCGACTGGGTGGCGGAAAGCCACAGGGCGTTGCCGGCACTGCACGCCGGGCCGTTCTTCGTGCACGGCGCCCACGTCGACGAGCCGCCGCCGCCCGGCGCGATCCCCTTGCGGATCGAAGCCAGCGCCGCTTTTGGCACCGGACACCACGAAAGCACCCGCGGCTGTCTGATGGCCCTCGGTGATCTGGCGGCCGCACGTCGGCCGGTCAGGCGCGCGCTCGACATGGGGTGCGGCACCGGCATCCTGGCCATTGCCATCGCCAAGCTGTGGCGCTGCCCGGTGGTGGCGGTGGACAGCGATGCCGATGCGGTGCGTCTGAGCGCGGAAAATGCCCGTCTCAACGACGTCGCCGAATATCTGGACGTGGTTCAGGCGGACGGATACGGCCACCGGACGGTTGCGACGGGTGCACCCTATGATCTCATCGTCGCCAACATCCTGGCCGAGCCGCTGTGTGCCCTGGCGCCGGACCTGCGACGTCATCTGGCGCCGGACGGTGTGGCGGTGCTGTCCGGTCTGTTGACCGATCAGGCCATGCAGGTGAGCGCCTGCCAGGCCCCGCTCAAGACGGTGGCACGGGTGCCGTTGGGGGACTGGGTGACGCTGGTCCTCGCCGCCGATGCGCATGCGCCCGCACCCGGCCGGTAACCCGGCCGGGTGCGAATCCGCATCAAGACAGGAGAGAGAAAGAGGAACTCGAACTGGAAATGGGGTGCGTGCGTGCGCCTCAGGCGGCCGAAGCCCGCTTGTCGGCGTGCTGCGGACGTGCCGCCGGTTTGGCCTGCGCTCCGGACGCCGCAGACGTCGGCCTGCCGCCGGCGGGGCGCTCGCCCTGACGCCGGAGCAGGGGCCGGACGGCCTGTTCGAGACGGGCGATCAAGCCGTGCACCGGCGAATGCGCGGACACCGTGGCCGGGGTCGGAGTTTCGCCCGCGGCCTGGGCTTGAGCGCGCTTCTTCGCCGTTTCGGCCAGCATGGTGTCGACCGCCTCTTCGATCCGCCACCGCGGAATGCCGATATCCTCTAGAATTTCGTCGGGCAGCCGCTCCAGATCACGGATCATGGCGCGACGCAGCCAGGCCGTGCGCATGGCCTCGAACGCCCGGCGCAGACGGGAATGGCGCGGCGCCTCGGGTCCGTTCGCGCCCCCGATCTGTCGCGCGACGGTACCGATTTCTTCACGGCGCAGACCGATATCGTCGAGAATGTGGTCGTCGAGGCGCGACAGCTCGGTTGCGGTCTGCTGTTGCTCCCAGGCCCGCAACAGGCCACCGGCCGCAGCGGAAAGAATGGCCATGCCGGTGCCGTCGTGCGTCCGGGCCTTAGCCAGAGTGCTGTTTGCGTGTGTGTTCATCATCGTTCCTGACCCTGTGACAGCCGGCAATCCGCATTTGCGATGCGGGGGATGGCCGGGTTGTTCCGCACCGCAGATGTAGGCTTGTGCAGCCTCTGCAAGAAGCATTGTTTTTGCACCGCAGCATTGCAGGAGATGTATATCTTATAGACAGTTAATATTTCTCATACGCACAAGATATTGCGTCGCCAGAAGATTCTCGCCACGATCACGGGACTTGCCCCGAGGGGGAGCGCCCCCTAGCCTCGGGGTGAGTTTGATCGCCGATAGCGAACAGCGCGCTCATGTCCGATCCGTCATCCGATCCGTTGCCCGGTCCATCCCCCGGCCCGTCGCCCGCTGCCGGTGCGCGGGCGCGTCTGGATGCCTTGCGGACTGAACTCGCCCGGCGCGGTCTCGACGGTTTCCTGGTGCCAAGGGCCGATGCCCACCTCGGCGAATACGTGCCGGCGTGCGCGCAGCGGCTGGCCTGGCTGACGGGTTTCACCGGCTCGGCCGGCATGGCGGTGGTGCTGGCCACGCGTGCCGCCATCTTCGTCGACGGGCGCTATACCCTGCAGGTGCGCGAAGAGGTTGACGGTACGCTTTATGAATTCAGGCACCTGATCGACGAACCGCCGGAACGGTGGCTGAAGTCGGCCCTGGAACCCGGCATGCGGCTGGGGTTCGATCCGCAACTCCACAGTGAACGTCAGGCCGCGCGCCTGCGCGCGGCGGTTGCCGGCGCGGGGGCGGCGCTGGTGGCGGTCGAAGACAACCCCGTCGATGCCGTGTGGATCGACCGCCCGCCGCCGCCGAACGCCCCGATCATTCCTCATCCCCTCGACTACGCCGGGCGCGACTCCGCCGACAAGCGCGCCGAAATCGCCCGCACGATCCGTGCCGCCGGGGCCGAGGCGGCGGTTCTGACCCTGCCCGATTCGATCGCCTGGCTGCTCAACGTGCGCGGCAGCGACGTACCCCATACGCCGGTGCCGCTGTCATTTGCGATCGTGCAGGCCGATGCCGCCGGCGGTGAAGACGCTCGGGTCGACTGGTTCATCGACCCGGCCAGGGTTGCAGGCGAGGCCCGGGCGCACCTGGGAGCCGGCATCACTGTGCACGCGCCGGCGGACTTCGGCCCGGCGCTGGAGGCGGCGGGGCGGAATGGCCGGGCGGTGCTGGCCGATCCGCAGACCGCAAATGCCTGGGTGTTCGCGCGGCTGCGTGCGGGCGGGGCGCATATCGTCGCCGGTCCCGATCCGTGCCTGTTGCCCAAGGCGCGCAAGAATGCGGTCGAGTTGGCCGGCGCCCGGGCGGCGCATCTGCGCGACGGGCGGGCCATGGTACGTTTTCTCGCCTGGCTCGACCGCAAGGCGCCGGTGCGGGCGGCGGCGGGGGCACCGGTCACCGAAATGGAGGCCGCCCAGCGGCTGCTCGCCCTGCGCCGCGAAGACCCGATGTTCCGCGATTGCTCCTTCGAGACCATCTCCGGTGCCGGGCCCAACGGGGCGATCGTCCATTACCGGGTCAGCGAGCGGACTAACCGGGCGCTGCGCCCGGGCGAGCTCTATCTGGTCGATTCCGGGGCCCAGTATCCCGACGGCACCACCGATGTCACGCGCACGGTGGCGATCGGCGCTCGCGAACATCCCCCCGACGACGAGATGCGCCGTCATTTCACCTGCGTTCTCAAGGGTCACATCGCTCTGGCGACGGCATGCTTCCCGCCCGGTACCACGGGGCACCAGCTCGACGTTCTGGCGCGGATCGCGCTGTGGCGGGCCGGGCTCGATTTCGATCACGGCACCGGCCACGGCGTCGGCAGCTATCTCGGCGTGCACGAGGGCCCGCAGCGCATCTCCAAGGCCTACAACCCGGTGGCGCTGGAGCCCGGCATGATCGTGTCCAACGAGCCCGGGTACTACCGGAACGGGGCCTACGGCATCCGGATCGAGAATCTGGTTGCCGTCACCCTGCGCCCGGCCCCGGATCCCGATGGCCGTGACATGCATGCGTTCGAGACGCTGACCCTGGTGCCGATCGACCGGCACCTGATCGAGGTGGCGCTGCTGAATGCCGACGAGGCGTCCTGGCTGGACGCCTATCACGCCCGCGTGCGCGCGGCGCACCGTGATCACGTCGATCCGGATACGCGGGCGTGGCTGGATCAGGCGACGCGGCCGATCACACCCTGAGGTTCCGACACCGGTTCCTCAGGTGCGTGCGATCAGGTCCAGCCACTCCGCCTCGCTCAGCGTCCTGACCCCCAGTTCGGCCGCCTTGCGCGCTTTCGAGCCGGCGTCGGCGCCGACCACCACGAAGTCGGTCTTTTTCGACACCGAGCCGGCGACGCGTGCGCCCAGGGCTTCGGCCCGGGCCTTGGCCTCGCTGCGGGTCATTGTCTCCAGCGTACCCGTAAAGACCACGGTCTTGCCGGCGATCGGCGACTCGGCGGTGCTCGGTGCGCGCACCGGCAGCACCTCGACGTAACGCCTCAGGTCCTCGATGACCTCGCGGTTGTGGGGTTCGGCAAAGAAGCCGACGATTTCCGCCGCGACATCCGGACCGATCCCTTCGATGTTCAGAAGATCGGCATATTCCGGACTGTCCGGATCGGCGGCCGCTTCCATGCAGCGAATGAAATTGTCCAGGGTTTCATAATTGCGTGCCAGCAGCTTTGCCGTCGCCTGGCCGACTTGGCGGATGCCCAGGGCATAGATGAAGCGGTCGAGCGGGATGCGTCGGCGCGACTCGATGGCGGCGATCAGGTTCTCGACCGATTTCTTTCCCCATCCTTCACGCGCCGCGATCTCGTCGGCGTGATCCTTGAGGCGAAAGATGTCGCCCGGGTTCTTGAGCAGGCCGCTTTCCCAGAATTCGGTGATGTGCCTGGCGCCCAGACCCTCAATGTCGAAGGCGTCGCGGCTGACGAAATGCTTCAACCGTTCGATCGCCTGCGCCGGGCAGATCAGACCGCCGGTACACCGGCGCACCGCCTCGCCCGGTTCGCGCACGGCCAGACTGCCGCACACCGGGCAATGGTCGGGGAATTTGTACGGTTTGGCGCCTTTGGGTCGACGTTCCTTCACCACCGCCACGATCTGGGGAATGACGTCGCCGGCGCGCTGCACGATCACGGTGTCGCCGATGCGCACGTCCTTGCGGGCGATCTCGTCCTCGTTGTGCAG
>RFLL01000150.1 GCA_003693905.1 Alphaproteobacteria bacterium | reverse complement strand
TGCGAATCCCGCGCGACGGCGCCCCGGAGCGGCCGATCGTACTGCGCGGCCCGCGCACCGGCGCGGCAATTCTGGACGGCGGCGGTCACGACACCCTGATCGATGCCACCGATCGCGCCTACGTGTGGTTCGAGCGCCTGCACTGGCGCCGTGCACGGATCCTGCTTCAGGCGGCCGGTGCCCGCGACCTGGTAATCCGGCGCAACGTTTTCGAGGTCGCCAACGTCAACCTTGCCGCCGCCATCGAAGCACGCGGGCACGGGCACGGTGACGATGATGATACCGGAAATGTCCGGCGAACCGCGGCCCGTGGCTTGTACATCACCGACAACGACTTCATCGGACCCAATACCTGGCCCCGCCGGTTCCGGCGCAAGAGCGATGCCGAGCGCATTTTCGGAGTCGCCATCGCCGGCGCCGGGCACGTCATCGCCTACAATCGGATGCGCGATCTCGGCGACGGCATCAACAACGGCCGCGGCGGCCTGCTGTCGGCCACCGACATCCACAACAACGACATCGCCAACGCCACCGACGACTGCATCGAGGCCGATCACACCACGACCAACGTGCGGGTCTATCGTAACCGCCTGACCAACTGCTTCGCCGGTATCAGCGTTCAGCCGGCGCGTGGCGGACCGGTCTACATCTTCCGCAACCGGATCCTCAACAGCCAGTACGCCCCGTTCAAGCTGCACAACGATACGGCCGGTGTGCTTCTGTTCCACAACACGTCGATCAAGGCCGGTATTCCCTTCGACATTCGCCCGGGGCACGAAACGGTCAACGATGTCCTCAGCCGCAACAACATCTTTATCGGCACTACTGCTCCGGCACTGCGCAGCACGGGGCGCATGATCCGCACGGATTTCGACAACGACGGCTATGCCTGGCCCGGCGGGCTCTTTGCGGTGTGGAACGGCGTCCGCTACGCCGCACCGCCGCTCAGCTCGGATCCTGATGTGCCCTACGGTCGGCGGGGTATCGTCGTCCTCGACCCGGCAACGACCTTCGCCGCCGGCACACCGCTTCCCGACGACCCCGGGCGGGCGCACGATCCGGCCCGCAACGCGCCTCTTCTGGCACCGGATGCACCGGCGGTCGATCGCGGCGTGGTCATGCCCAACTTCGATGCGCCCGATCCTGATGCACCCGTGCGTGGTGCCGGACCGGATCTGGGCTGTTGCGAACTCGGTGTCCCGCTACCCTTTGTCGGGCCGCGTCCGCAAGGACCCGGGGCATGATCCGGCCTCCGTCCCTGCGCGCCGCCGCGATCACGGCCGCCATGGCGGTATCGGCGGCCGGCCCGGCGATGGTGCACGCCCAGGATTCACGTGCCCCTTGCGGGACCGCCCCCATCGCCGCGGAGTCGGTCCGTGCGCTCGCCCCCGTTCTGCGCACGCTTGCAAGCGGACGCTGGACCCCGATCCACCGTCAAAGTGCCGGCGACGGCATCACCTTCAGGCGCCAGAAGCATGGCGGCAGCGCGTTCGATACGCGCCGCCGCCAGCTCGTCCTGTTCGGCAGCGACACCCACGCCGACGGCAACGGATCCGACGTGCCCTGGATCAACAGTCCTCTCATCTTCGACCTGACGACGCTGCGTTGGCATCGCGCCTACCCGGACGATGCCGTGGACAGTTATGCCGTCACCGCCGAGGGCATCCCCGTGGCCGGTCCGCGTGGCGACCATCCCTGGGCCATGCATACCTTCGCGGCGCTAGCCTATGATCCGGTGGCCGATGCCGTCGTCGTCGCCAGTTTTCCCGACCATCTGCGGCCGGGGCGGTTCACCGATGCCCTGGCCGGCGTGTGGCCGGCGATCCGCCGGCATCCGACATGGCTGTTCCATCCTGCAACGGCGACATGGCAGCCCCTGCCCGGCGCCGGGGTGAGCTTCTTTGCCTATGCCATCACGTGGGTGGCGGATCTTTGCCGCGTGGTCGGATTGCGGCGCGACGGGATCTACGCCCGTACCCCCGGCGGCTGGCGTCGTCTCGGCGAAGGCGGGAGCCTGAAATGGGGCGCCAACATGGTCTATGACACCGCGGCGCGGCGCCTCGTCGCCCTGGGGCGCCGTCAGGGACGCGCAGTGGTCGCGATCATCGACCCGGCGAGCGGGCAGGTGATGCACACACGTCCGGTCCACGAAGCGCCGTGGCTGGGCGGCCAGTACGTGGCGATGGCCTACCATCCGGGTCTGGCGCGCACGGTGGCCCTGTTCGATCGCCCGCTGGCGCCCGGCCTCAAGCGTCGCGAGCGCCGCCGCCACCGGGCCGAAACGTGGACCTACGACGCCCGCACCGATGCTTGGAGCCGCGCTTCCGTGGCGCCGCTGCCGTTCGGTCTGGGCATGAATTACAACCTGGCCCATGTGCCGGGCACGGACATCCTGCTGCTGGTCGCCGACCCGCCGGGCGGGGCGCTTACGGTATGGGCGCTGCGGCTCACGCCTGCAGAGATGCCCTAAGCGGGTTATTTCGGGCGCAAGACGATCAGATTGCGGGTGTCGTCGACAGTCAGGCGGAAGTGCCCGAGAAAGCTCATGCCCAGTAGCGCCGCCCCGCCCAGATGCGCATCGGGCACAAAGGTTACCGCCACGTCCCGGACGACCGCGCGGCCGATCGTCACCCGGTCCAGACGCGCCATGCGCGCTGGCACCGGACCACCGGCGGTCTCGGCCGTACCGGCGACGAGATCGGTTCCGGCAAATCCGAGGGCCGGAATCGCGGACTCCGGCAGAACGATCGTGGTCGCCCCGGTATCGACGATCAGCGGCCGCCGCAGCCAGCCGCCGCGCGGGCCGGTCATCACGGCATCAACCGCCAGATGGGCGCCGCGCCGCGTCGCCGCCAAGCGAATCTCGGCCACGGCGGCCGGTGTCGGATCCCGGTCTCGGGCCGGCCCCATGATCCGCAACGCGGTTACGGCGCCGTTTCGGTCGTGAATCAGCATGTAGTTGTAGCCGGAAAGAAGGGTCCCGATGCGTGCTTCCAGCGACCCGCCCACATCAATCACTCGCGGTGCGGTGTCATCGACCCGCTCGATCCCGACGATGGTCAACTTCTCGGCCGCGGCCAGGGCGCGGAGCTGCTCCTGAAGATCGCCGGCAGGCTCGCCGGCGGCCAGGACGGGTGCCAAGGCAGCAAGGCCGGGCGCGACCAGACCCAGAACCACGGTCAGTCCGCATCCGATTCGCCACCATCGGCGCCTGATGAGCCATTGCGTATTCATCGCCGGTTCACTGTGAGCCGGTCCCCTTAGCAAAGCCTTACACGGCCCGGGGGCTCGATGAACGCAAAAAAACGCCCCGCCGAAGCGGGGCGCGCCAGGGTCGGGCGGGGAGTAGGTTGAGGCAGGGAAGATATCGGGGTCGCTCAGGTTTCCATGTCGACGGTTCCTGTCTTCGGGTCTTGTCTTCAGAACCTTTTCAAACCGGTCCTCAAAATGCCGCATTCACGGTAAAGCCGCCGGCGTGGATCAGCACCACCCAGGCGAGAAACACGATCAGCACACAGGCCAAACCGGCGGTCAGAAACTGGTCGAGCACGGCCGTCGCTCCTCACCGTGGCACCCTTGTGTGCCGCGGGCTCCGGACCTGGCGCGGACGCAGTCGCGCCAGAGCGCCGGTCCCGATCGGATAGGCCACCAGCGCAGCCAGCGACACGATGATCGTGATTTCAAGGGTGCCGTCGGACATCTTTCGGCATCTCCGGTCCCCGTTGAGGACAAATAACGTCCGTACCATGCCTCGGAAGGCTGCGACATGGGCGTGGCAATTGTGTGTCAAAGATCGGACAAAAGCCCGATAACCTGCTGAAACCACCGGGTTTCTGCGCTCATGGCCGGGGCTCGCCCCAGGACTCGCGGCGACCGGCTCGCCAGTCCCAGGGGGCCATGAAGGC
>RFLL01000149.1 GCA_003693905.1 Alphaproteobacteria bacterium | reverse complement strand
GGCCGAACGCGCGCGTGCGATCGCCGGTCCGGTCATGGCCGAGGTCCACGACGCCGTCGGCTTCCTGCGCCCCTGAAGGGGCCCTGCGGCACGCCCGGCCTCGCCCGGGCCGGGGGGCTGCCTCCCGGCGTGCAGGCCGCGATCCGCTTTCCACGGCGGCATCCCCTTTCGTGAGTGATCGCAGAACCTTCGCCCGGATTATTGCCGGTTGAGGCCAGAAAAATTGCGCCAAGGCATTGGCCGTGGCCGAAAATGGCGCTACTCTCGCAATCCGGTACGGGAAGGATTCCCGCGCCGGTCATTCCATCGTCAGCTTTCAAAGCGCCGACATGACGTCTGCCGCGCGCCCCGCCATCGAGCCCTGAGCCGCCAGGGATGCAGATCTAGATGCAAATCTATCTGCCCATTGCCGAGATGTCGGTGGATGTTTTCCTGCTTCTCGGCATGGGCGGGTTGATCGGTTTTCTGTCAGGGGCGTTCGGGGTCGGCGGCGGCTTTCTGATGACGCCGCTGCTGATCTTCATCGGCATACCGCCGGCGGTGGCGGTGGCCACTGGTGCCAATCAGATCGTCGCCTCCTCGGTTTCCGGCGTGCTGGCGCACTGGGAGCGCGGCAACGTCGACGTCAAGATGGGCCTGGTCCTGCTCATCGGCGGGTTCTGCGGCTCGACTTCGGGCATCGTGCTGTTTTCGTTCCTGCGCGGGGCGGGTCAGATCGACCTCGTGATCTCGCTCTCCTATGTCGTGTTCCTGGGCATCATCGGCCTGCTGATGCTGTGGGAAAGCGTGCGCTCGATCCGTCGCCGGCGCGTGGCCGCCGCTCAGCGGCGCAAGCTGCATCAGCACACTTGGGTCCACGGGCTGCCGTTCAAGATGCGCTTCCGCCGCTCGAAGCTGTACATCTCGGCGCTGCTGCCGATCGCGATCGGCTTCGTGGTCGGCGCGCTGACCGCCATCATGGGGGTGGGCGGCGGCTTCATCATGGTCCCGGCGATGATCTATCTGCTCGGCATGCCGACCTCGGTGGTGGTCGGCACGTCGCTGTTCCAGATCATCTTCGTCACCGCCAACGTGACCTTCCTTCAGGCCTACGCCAATCAGACGGTGGATGTCATCCTCGCCATTCTGCTGCTGGCCGGGGCGGTGGTCGGTGCCCAGTTCGGCGCCAAGGCGGGCGCGCGCCTGCGCGGCGAGCAGTTGCGCGGTCTGCTGGCGGTCCTGGTGCTTCTCGTCAGCGCCAAGCTGTTCTTCGATCTTCTGGCGACGCCGGAGGATCTGTACGTCCTCGGGGTGACGCCGTGAGCGCGCGTCTGACTCTCAACCTGACCCGCGCCGGCGGCGGCATGGCGGCCGTGTGCCTGATCCTGTTCGCGACGGCCGCTCCGGCACGGGCGCAGGCTCTGGTTGCCGATCTGTCGCGCCATTTCGTTGCCATCACCACCGGCTTTACTGGCGCCGAGGTGCTGCTGTTCGGCGCCGTGGAGGGCGAAGGCGACGTCGTCGTCGTGGTCCGCGGCCCCGATCACCGCGTGGTCGTGCATCGCAAAGCCCGCATTCTGGGGGTGTGGGTCAACGCGGCGCAGATGACCTTCGAGCACGTCCCCAGTTTCTATGCCGTGGCCGCTTCGGGACCGTTGGCGGAAATCGCCTCGGAAACGGTGCGCGCGCGTCACGAGCTGGGCGTGGAATATCTGCGCCTCAGACTGCCGCCGGCCAAGGCTTCGCCCAACGTCGCTCTGGAATGGCGCAAGGGGCTGGTCCGCAACTATCAGCGCCTCGGTCTCTATCCGCGCGAGCCGGGGACGGTGACGTTCCTCGGCAACCGTCTGTTCCGCACCCGCATCACCCTGCCGGCGAACGTGCCGACGGGCGTCTACCAGGTGCAGACGTATCTGCTGCGCCATGGGCGCATCGTCTCGGCCCAGACCACGCCGCTGTCGGTGAGCAAGATCGGCACCGAGGCGGTGATCTCCGATTTCGCCCGCCGTCAGGCGCCGCTTTACGGTCTGATTGCGATCACGGTGGCGTTGGTGGCAGGATGGATCGCCCACTTGGCGTTCCGAAAGGCGTGAGCCCCATGTTGAGAGAGACCCCGTGTTGAGCGATACGCCCGAATCGTCTTCGCAGTCGGACGCACCGTCGACGGCGGGCGCAGACGCGCCGTCCGCCGACGACCGCGTATTTCTGGTCGTCGTAGACGACACGGAAGAGATGAAAAAGGCCCTGCGCTTCGCCTGTCGCCGGGCGCTCAAGACCGGCGGCCGGGTGGCCCTTCTCTATGTCGTCGAGCCGGCCGACTTTCAGCACTGGCAGGCGGTCGGCGACCTGATGCGCGAGGAGGCGCGCAACGAGGGCGAGCAGGTGCTGCAACGCTTGGCCGCCCAGGTCAACGAACTGGCCGGTGCAATTCCCATCCTCTACGTGCGCGAAGGCAACGTGCGCGACGAGCTGCTGAAGCTTCTGGAGGAGGAGCCGAGCATCTCGATCCTGGTGCTCGGCGCCAACACCGGTGCGCGCGGCCCGGGGCCGCTGGTCTCTGCCCTGACCGGCAAACTGGTCGGCAAGCTGCGGGTGCCGATGACCATCGTGCCGGGCAACCTGAGCGACGAAGACATCGACGCCATCAGTTAGGACGCAGGCGAATGCGCGAATGCAGGAGAACAGGCCGGAAAATCGGGCATTCCACGACGACGGCAACGCCTTGAACCGCCGCTCCGGCAGGGGCACATAGAACAAGAACGAGAACGTAGACGGAAAAGACAGGCAGGGCCGGGGTGCGGCGGCCGCCGCACCGGCCGAATCAGGAAGGAAAATCCCGTGTTTATCCAGACCGAACCGACTCCCAACCCGGCCACCCTGAAGTTTCTTCCGGGACAGGAAGTTCTGGGCCAGCGCACGGCCGATTTCCCCGACGCCGCCAGCGCCGCGGCCTCGCCTCTGGCGCAGCGGCTGTTCGAGATCGACGGCGTGGAGCGGGTCTTCTTCGGCAGCGACTTCATCTCGGTCACCAAGGCCGAGGACCGCGAATGGTATCTGCTCAAACCGGCTATTCTCGGCGTCATCATGGAGCATTTCACCGCCGGCCGGCCGATCCTGACGGAGCAGGCGGGCACCGGCGCCCAGACCTCCGCCGAGGAGGACAGCGAGGTCGTGGCCATGATCAAGGAACTGCTGGACACCCGGGTGCGGCCCGCGGTGGCTCAGGACGGCGGCGACATCATCTTCCACGGCTTCGAGGACGGCGTGGTCTATCTGACCATGCAGGGCGCGTGCTCGGGCTGTCCGGCCTCGACGGCGACGCTCAAGATGGGGATCGAGAACATGCTGCGCCATTACATCCCCGAAGTCGTCGAGGTGCGCGCCGTTCTGTAATTCCCGTTCCCCCCGCCGTCGCAAAAAACCCCGTTGCGCCGGCGGAGCGGGCAGGGCCGCCGCGACGTCTCCGGCTTACGGCAGCACGTAGAACTGGATTCCCAGCCAGCGCCAGCGGCCGTCCGGGCCGGGCATGGTGCAATTGACGCGCGCCCGCCCGGGTGGGAACGGCTGCGAGAAGCGCACCTCGATGCGCCGTTCGCCCAGACGCTCGATGGTCGCCTTGGCGCCGCGCGCAAAACAGCCGAGCGCGCGCAACCCGGTGATGCCCTCGACCACGGTGAAGCCGTAGGGGGGCGGGTTGCCGGCGGGATCGAGCAGGGGATCGGCCGGTGTGATGTCGGTGACCGGCAACGGCAGGGAGTTGGCGACCAGCCGGAAGCGGTCGAGATCGCCGTAGGTTTCATTGAGCGGATAGCGCGGCAGGCTCAGACGATCGGCAATCCGGGCCGCGGCGCCGGAATGCTGGCCGAACGCGGCGGCGAACCCGGCCGCGGCGACAAGGTTGCGCAACGCCAGACTGTATTCCCCGTACGGGTATGCGAACAGGCTCGGCGCCTGCCCCAGCTCCGTTTCGATGCGGCGCGTCGCTTCGGCGATTTCCGCCCGCGCCTCGGCGGCGCTCTGGCGCACCATGTGGGCATGGGTGACGCCGTGGTTGCCGACCGTGACAAGGCCGCTGGCCACCATTTCGCGAAGCTGTGCCCAGCTCATGTACCCGGGAAGATCGAGATCGAGCGGCCGCGTGGCCGCGAACACCGTGAACGGCAGACCGGCGGCGCGCAGGCGCGGCCACGCTTCGGCATAGACCGAAAGATAGGCGTCATCGACGGTGATCGCGACGGTGCGCTCGGGCAGAACCCGGCCCTCGGCGAAGGCGGCGATGATCTCGGGCAGCGGCAGAACGGTGTAGCGCCCCGAGGTCAGTTCCGCGATGTGGGCCTCGAACTGGTCGAGGCGGATGCTCGTTGATGGATAGTCGGTTTCTCCGAACCGGTGGTACATGACGATGACGGCCCCGTTGTCGGGCGGCGGCGCGGCCGCGTGCGCCGGCGTGACGCGCAGCGGGCCGGCTGCGAACGCAAGCACGAAGAGGAAAACGGCAACGAGGATGGAAAAAAGGGCGGCAGAGGGTTTCATGTGAAGGCGCTTGTGTCGATGGCGCTGTGGAAACGACGCGGTCGCGCAAGCCGCGGGCCGGGCCGTCGGGCGGTCCCCTCCGGCCGGCAACGGTGATGCCGACCTTGTATCGCACACGCGGCGTTGAAATTCTATTGCCAGGCACGCCGGCATCCCATCTCCTGTCCGCAGGCCTGCGGTGCGACCGCAGGTGGACGACAGGATATAGAGAGGCAAAGAGGAAGACAGAGGGAGAAAGAGAGGATTCCCGTGAGCGAGAAAATGCTGAGCGACGAAGGCCTCGATCTGATTTTTCGCCAGGCGCGGACCCATTCGGCATGGACGGCGCGGGCGGTCAGCGAAGTGCTTCTGCAAGCGGTCTACGACCTCGCCAAGATGGGGCCGACCAGCGCCAATTGCAGCCCGATGCGGGTTGTCTTCGTGTGTTCGCGCGCCGCCAAGGAAAAGCTGCGCCCGGCGCTGGATCCGGGCAACGTGGACAAGACCATGGCCGCGCCGGTGACCGCGATCATCGGGTACGACACCAGGTTCTACGAATATCTGCCGCGCCTGTTTCCCCACGCCGATGCCCAGTCGTGGTTTGTCGGCAACGAGGCACTGATCGAAGAAACGGCGTTTCGCAACGGCTCGCTCCAGGGTGCCTATCTGATCATCGCGGCGCGCGCGCTCGGCCTCGACTGCGGCCCCATGTCCGGGTTCGACAAGAAGATGGTCGATCGCATCTTCTTTCCCGATGGCCGGATCAGATCCAACTTTCTGTGCAATCTGGGCTACGGCGATGCCAACAAGTTGCCGCCGCGCGCGCCGCGCCTGAATTTCGACGAGGCGTGTCGGATCCTGTGAGCGAACGCATCAGAACGGGCGAGGGTGAACCGGCGCGCACCGTGCTTGCGCTCGACGCCGCCGGGGCGGCGTGTTCGGCGGCGCTGTGGCGTGACGGGGCGGTGCGTGCACGCCGCTTCGAGGTGATGTCGCGCGGTCAGGCCGAGCGGCTGGTGCCGATGATCCAGGACGTGATGGCCGCCGCCGGACAAGCGTATGCCGCGCTCGACGCCGTGGCCGTGGCCTGCGGTCCGGGCGGCTTCACCGGTGTACGCATCGCCCTGGCCACCGCCCGCGGCCTGGCGCTGGCGCAGCACCTGCCGCTGGTCGGCGTGTCCAGCTTCGAGGCGGTAGCCGCGGCGGTGCCGGCGGCGGAATGCGAAGGG
>RFLL01000003.1 GCA_003693905.1 Alphaproteobacteria bacterium | reverse complement strand
GCAGGGCGAGTTGCGTTGTCTGGATGCGAAAGTGAACTTTGACGACAACGCCCTGTTCCGCCATCCGGATGTGGCCAATCTGCGCGACATCGACGAGGAGGACCCGGCCGAGGTCGAAGCGTCGCGGCATGGGCTCAACTATGTGAAGCTCGACGGCGATATCGGCTGCATGGTCAACGGCGCTGGCCTGGCGATGGCGACCATGGACATCATCAAGCTCTATGGCGGCTCGCCGGCCAACTTCCTTGACGTCGGCGGCGGCGCAACCAAGGAACGGGTGAGCGTGGCGCTCAAGATCATTCTCTCCGACCCCAACGTAAAAGCCATTCTTATCAATATCTTCGGTGGCATCATGCGGTGCGATGTGATCGCCGAGGGGGTGGTGGCGGCGGCGCGCGAAGTGTCGCTGGGGGTGCCTCTGGTGGTGCGTCTGGAAGGCACCAATGTCGATCTCGGCCGCAAGATCCTGGCCGATTCGGGGTTGTCGATCATCTCTGCCGGGGATCTGGCGGATGCCGCCCAGAAGGTGGTCGCAGTGGTCAAGGAGGCGGCATAATGGCGGTCCTGGTCGACAAGAACACCAAGGTCATCTGCCAGGGCTTTACCGGCGCCCAGGGCACGTTTCACTCCGAACAGGCGATCGCCTACGGCACCCGCATGGTCGGTGGCGTCACGCCCGGAAAAGGGGGGACGACGCATCTCGATCTGCCGGTGTTCAACACCGTCGAAGAGGCGGTGCGTGAAACCGGCGCCGATGCCTCGGCGATCTATGTGCCGCCGCCGTTCGCGGCCGATGCCATCCTCGAAGCGGTCGATGCCGGGGTGCGTCTGATCGTGTGCATCACCGAAGGCATTCCGGTTCTCGACATGCTGCGGGTCAAGCGCGCGCTGATCGATTCGCAAAGCCGCCTCATCGGCCCCAACTGTCCCGGCGTCATCACCCCCGGCGAATGCAAGATCGGCATCATGCCGGGGCACATTCATCGCCGTGGCCGGATCGGGATCGTCTCGCGTTCGGGCACGCTCACCTACGAAGCGGTGGCCCAGACGACGGCGGTCGGCCTCGGCCAGTCGACCTGTATCGGCATCGGCGGCGATCCCATCAACGGCACCAGTTTCATCGACTGTCTGGAGCTGTTCCTGGCCGACCCGGAAACCGAAGGCATCATCATGATCGGCGAAATCGGGGGCTCGGCCGAGGAGGAGGCGGCCGAGTTCTACCGCGCCTCCAAGGTCAAGAAGCCGATGGTCGGGTTCATCGCCGGGCGCACCGCCCCGCCGGGGCGGCGCATGGGCCACGCCGGGGCAATCATCGCCGGCGGCAAGGGCGGGGCCGAGGACAAGATCGAGGCCCTGCGTGCCGCCGGGATCGAGGTCGCCGATTCGCCGGCGGCATTGGGGACGACGATGCTGGAAGCCATGGGGACCTGAGCCCGGGGCAGACCATTTTCGAGAGGACGTTTCGGGCCGGGGCCGGCCTTTTCCCGAAAATTTGGGGTCGCACCACGGTATCGTTACCCTATATCAAGACTAACGAGTGCACACTGATGCGCCTGTCTTCGGGCGCATCGGCCGGTGCATGCCAGATGGGCGCCCGGCCCGCCCGGCCCGGGCAGGCGCTCTGCGGCGCACGTAACCACATACGAACCTTTGCAATTTCTCCGAACCGATACGGACGGTGACCGGACATGTCGAACCGTCAGATGAAACAGACTTCTTTCCTCTACGGCCCCAACGCCCGCTTCATCGCCGAGCTTTACGCTCGCTACCTGAAAGACCCGAACGCGGTCGATCCGAGCTGGCGCAGCTTTTTCCACGAACTCGGCGAAGGCGAAGACATCCGCGCGGTGATGGAAGACCTGCGCGGTCCTTCCTCTTGGGAGGCGACCAACGGCACCGGCGCGCGCGCCGAAACCGCGGCCGGAGCTGCCGCCGGAACCGGCAACGGCAAGGCCGCGATCGCCCAGGCGATTGCGCACGGCGAACAACTGAGCCCGGATCACGTGCGCGCGGCGACCATCGATTCGATCCGCGCCCTGATGCTGATCCGCGCCTACCGTGTACGCGGCCATCTGGAGGCCGATCTCGATCCCCTCGGCCTGCGCCCGATCGAGCCCCATCCGGAACTTGACCCGCGCAGCTACGGCTTCACCGAGGACGATTACGACCGGCCGATCTTCATCAACTACGTGCTTGGGCTGGAGACCGCGACCCTGCGCCAGATTCTAAAGATCGTGCGCGAGACGTACTGCGGCAAGATCGGGGTCGAATTCATGCACATCCAGGATCCCGACCAGAAGGCCTGGATCCAGGAGCGCATCGAAAGCATCCACAACCGGACCCATTTCACGGTCGAGGGCAAGCGCGCGATTCTGGAGCGCCTGACCGCGGCCGAGACGTTCGAGCGGTTCCTCGACAAGAAGTATACCGGCACCAAGCGTTTCGGGCTCGACGGCGGCGAATCGATGATCCCGGCGCTGGAACAGATCCTCAAGCGCGGCGGCCAGCTCGGCCTCAAGGAAGTCGTGATCGGCATGCCCCACCGCGGCCGCCTCAACGTGCTTGCCAACTTCATGGGCAAGCCGTTCGTGGCCATCTTCCACGAGTTTCACGGCGGCGCGACCCATCCCGAGGACATCGGCGGCTCGGGCGACGTGAAGTACCATCTCGGCACGTCGTCGGACCGGGAATTCGACGGCAACGTGGTGCACCTGTCGCTGACCGCCAATCCGTCGCATCTGGAGGCGGTCAATCCGGTCGTCGTCGGCAAGGTGCGGGCCAAGCAGGGGCAGCGTCAGGATGCCAGCCGCAAGCAGGTGATGGCGCTGCTCATGCACGGCGACGCCGCTTTTGCCGGGCAGGGGCTGGTGGCCGAGACGCTCGATC
>RFLL01000148.1 GCA_003693905.1 Alphaproteobacteria bacterium | reverse complement strand
GCTTTGCCGTTCGCAGCGAGTTTCTGACTTTCATCGCCTTGTTCCCGGGTCGATTGACCTCGGGGCCGACCGGCCCCGGAGCGGCCGGGACCATAGGAAGGACATCGGTGCGTGTCAACCTTTCGCCGGCCCGGCGCGGCCATTGCCGGCGGATGGCTGCAGATGAGGGCCGGATCGAGCCATCGGGGCCGATTCACCAGCTCGACAGCAGGCGCTTGGTATCGCGCTTGAGGACGTGGAACCGGCACACCTTGAGTTCGCCCGCGTCAAACAGCGCCATGCGCCGGGCCCACAGATCCGCTTCCTCCAGCAGAGCCGTCGCCATGTCGGGCTCGACGTCGCCGGCGGCTTCGATACGGCGGGCGAAATCGGCCCAACCTTTCGATATGATGGCCTTGCAGGTCTGCGTATTGTCCTCGACAACGCGGATGTCCATGTGCAGCTGGCTCAGCACCTCGCGGTAATCCTCGACGCTCCATGGATGGACGGCGGTCGGCTCCTTTTCGATCCACTCCTCCACCCCGCTCGTCCGTCCCTTCTTGCGGTCGATGACATAATCGGTAAACAGAAACTGCCCCCTGCTTTTCAGCAACATCTCGACCGATTTCAGGAACTCGGCCTTGTCCTTGATGCTGTACATGAAATCCTTGGAGAAAATGCAGTCGATCGAATTCGGCTTGCCTTCAAGGTTGGCCGGATCGAAGGCGACGACCGGTGCCCGTTTGGCCAGTCCGCTTTTGACCGACAAGGCCATCCCGGCCTCGACCAGCTCGGGCCGCGATTCCAGGCCGGTAACCCAGACCCCGAAATTCTCGGACATGGTGCGCGTGGCGCCGCCCAGTCCGGCCCCGATGTCGAGAACGCTCATCGCCGGATCGAGGCCGAAATATTTGGCCATCGAGGACACGTATTCCGCATCGCCCGGGGTGATGAACCCTTCGCCCCACAGGTCCTGCGCCAGGCGCACGCGCGCCGTCTCCCAGAACGGCCGTTCCGGCTCGAAGCGGACATCATGACCTGAAGACGGCGTCGTGATCGGCCGCGGCGGCGGAGGTTTGATCTCATAGCCTTCCCACCACGCCCAGAACCGCTCGCGAAAGCTGGGCTGCCGCACCTTCGGTGGAGTACTGGCTTTCGCCTTGACGCCAGGCAAGGCCGTTCACCTCTCTGCCATATGCGCTACAAATCAATCAAAAAAACAGGCCGACCAGAAATTGCCGGATCCCCGATCCACCGTGTCAGTGCTTATAGATTTGTCGTAAATTGCCCGTTAAAAGCTGTAACTAGAGCAACAAAAAGCCCGTGATACTTCGCACAATCACACGCCTTGAGTGTATCCGAGGCAAATATTTCCCACAAGAAGTGCAGACAAGACTGCGCATGACCGCCCGAGCAGTATATCCGGCGGCCGCGGGAAACACCTCGCGAGACGCCGCGGGGGATGACCCAGGGCACGCTGCCCCAGAGGATGCGGCGGGGGGGAGATCGGCCCGTGCTTGAACACGTCCGACGCAGCCTTCGTCTGGCGATCCCGGTGATGCTGGGACGTGCCGGGCTGATCATCATGATCACCGTCGATTCGATCATGACCGGGCGCGCGGCGGCCGAAGAACTGGCCTACTACGCGATCAGCCTGGCCCCGCATATGACGCTGCTCGTGGTCGGCATCGGTCTGATGATCGGTACGGTAGTGCTGACGGCGCAAAGCGACGGCGCCGGTCGGCGGACCGAAGCGGCGTCGATCTGGGTGACCTCGCTGGGCATCGCCGGCGGGCTCGGCGCGGTGTGGTGCGTGGTTCTTCTGGCGGGGGAACATCTGCTGCTGTGGCTCGGCCAGAGTCCACCGATTGCGGCCGGGGGTGCCGGACCGCTCGTCATGTTCGCCTGGGGCATGCCGGCAATTCTGATGTACATCGCGACGACCTTCTTCCTCGAAGGTCTCAGCCGCCCCGGTCCCGGCATGGTGGTGGCGCTGAGTGCCAATCTGGTCAATGCCGGCCTCAACTGGGTGTTCATCTACGGCCACCTGGGGGCGCCCGAGATGGGAGCTGCGGGAGCGGCGCTGGCAACCTCGATCACCCGCTATGTCATGCTGGCGGCGCTGGCCTGGTACGCGGTGCGCATGCTGGGCCACGGCAGGCACGGCTTCCACGGCCCGTTGCGCATCCGCCGCGAGATCGCCCGGCGGCTGCTTGCCATCGGCGCCCCGCTGTCGATCGCGGCCGGGTTGGAAACCGCCTGCTTCGCCACGGTCACGGCTTTCGCCGGGCATCTTGGCGCCGTTCCTCTGGCCGGGTTCCAGATCCCTTTCAACGTCATCACCTTCGTATTCATGCTGGCCATCGGTCTGTCGACCTCGACCTCGGTGCGCGTGGCCAATGCCGTCGGCCGCCGCGACCGCCCCGGCATGGCCGCCGCGGGGTGGACCGGGCTGGGTCTGGTCGTCGTTCTGATGTTCGGCCTGGCAGCAGCGATCTCAGCCTTCGGGCCCGACATTGCAGGCCTCTACACGGCCGATGCCGCCGTTCTTGCCATCGCGGCCCCGGCAATGAGCCTGGCGGCGCTGATCACCATCGTCGACGGCGCCCAGGCCGTGGCCCTCGGCGCCCTGCGCGGGGCCGGCGACGTCCTGATCCCGACCCTCAGTCACGCGTTTTCGTTCTGGGTCGTGGCGGTGCCCACGGCCTACGTCCTCGGCGTGGCCGGCTCGACCGGCGTACGCGGTCTGCTGTGGGGCCTGTTCGCCGGGTTGACGTGCGCCGTGGTTTTGTTGAGCTGGCGCTTTGCCGTCGTCTCGCGGCGTGGCGTGCATCCGGTCTGAGCTCGGGCCCGGTGCCCCAGGGGGCGCAGGGCAAGCAAGAGGAGGGAAAGGCACCGCTCCGCGGAACGCGCAAGAATTTGTTAACCACGTTGTGTCCACTCTTGGATCCGTCGATCACATTCCAATCCGGCATGGAAAAATCAGAGCAGCAAGTCATGTCCAAGATCCTGAAAGTAAAAGAAGGTCAACGATACGCACAACGCCCCGGCGCCCATTGCCCGGCCACGGTGTGGCAGGTCGGCGCCGTACGGCAGGATGCCGTTCCGGTGCCGCACGCACGGCTGGTCCGGCTCGACGACCCCTTGCAGACCAAGACGATTTCCTGCGCCACCCTGGCGGATCCGACCTTTTACGAGCTGATCGGCGACATCCCGTCCCACTCCGGGGCCTGAGCCTGGCACGCGGGCGCGCAATGCGCCTTACGTCGCCGCCACCGGTGCCTCGGCGCACCGGCGCACCAGCATCTGCACCGGGGCGATGCGCCCGTGCTCGAGGTTGTGCAGGACATTGCGGAACTTCTCCGCCGCACTTGGTCCCATGACCAGGTGCGTGCCCAGCGGCGGCGGCCCGTCGGCGTTGACCGCCAGGGCCTTGCGGAAAAAGTCGATGCCGAAATCGGTGCGGTCCTCGACCTCCTCGACCTCGAACCCGGCGGCTTCGAGAAGAGCGCACATCTCTTCCGGAGTCACCAGATGGCTGGTCCGCGGCGTATCCGCCCACGGCACGGGGAAGGTCAACTCCCCCTCGCCCTTTTTCATCACGTCATAGATGCACAGCACCGCCCCCGGTCTCAGGACGCGGGCGATTTCGCGGTAGAGACCTTCGCGATCGTGGATGTTCATGGCGACGTGAATGGTGATCGCGGCATCGAAGCGCGCCGTCGCAAACGGCATATCGAGAGCGCTGGCGACGTGATAGGTGATCCGATCATCGAGCCCGGTCATCCTCGTCAGGTCTTCGGCGACGGCAATGTACTCGGGCGTGAGATCGATCCCGGTTACGCGGCAGCCGATCCGTGCGGCAAGAGTGCGGGCGGTGCCGCCGATGCCGCACCCGATATCGAGAACGTGGTCATCGGCCGTCAACGCCATTTTTGAAATGGCGTGCTTCGTCGCCTGGCGGCCGCCGATGTGAAATTCGTCGACCGGTGCGAGGTCGTCCGGCCGCACCTGCGACGGGTCGATTCCCGCCGCCCGCAGACCATCGCAGATCCGCTGCAACAGGCCGTCGCTGCCGTAGTGTCGCGCTACGGCGTTTTCGATGTCGGGCATGCGTCCTCGCCCTTCTTGCAGGTCTTGCGCAGCCTAGCGTCCGTAGTACTGGTTGGGCAGCCAGAGCGCAATGTCGGGGAAGATCATGACCAGAACGAGGCCGAGTATCATGACCAGGACGAAAGGCACGATCGAACGGTAGATGT
>RFLL01000147.1 GCA_003693905.1 Alphaproteobacteria bacterium | reverse complement strand
GGCCGGGACGAGCGCCTCCCCGTCGAACGCCACCGTCCCCCCGTTGAACGCCATCGCTCCATCGGACGTCGCGGCGCCGTCAAATCCGGTCCGCGCCCCTCTCCTCCAGCCGGCTCTGCCTCCGGCAGGTGCCGTTCCTTCCGATCTTCCGGCTCTTCCCGGCGCGTCGCCCGCCGGTCCGGACGGATCCCTGGGCAAATCCGATGAACCCGGATCACAGACCGCCACCCCGGTCGTCGTTCCAAGCATTCCGCGTCCGCGCATCGGCGGCATCGAAGTCAACCCCCTGGCCGAGGTATCACCCGATGCCATCGGAGTCCTGGGGCCGCAGGATGGCGGCTTCGGGCTCGACATGTGGGACGGTACCCCGCGCCTTGTCGTGGCCAGCCTGCTGTCGCGGCTGCCCGACGATCTGCGGTCGCGAACGTTGCGCGATCTGGCCCGGCGCCTGCTGCTATCGGCCGCAACACCACCGGTGAGCGAGGCCGCCATCGCCGAGGAAGCGCCGCCGGCGGCGTTGCTGAGCCTGCGCATCGAACGGCTGGCGGCACTCGGCGAGGTGGAGGCGCTCAATCGTCTGCTGGCCGCGGTTCCTGCCCGCCATGAACGCGGCGCGGTGACGCGCATACGCCTCGACGGGCTGTTGCTGGCGGGGCAATCCGATGACGCCTGCCGGCTGGTTCGCAGCCGCATTGCAGAGCGGCACACCGACGTCTACTGGCAACAGGCGCTGGTCTATTGCCAACTGGTCGCCGGGGCGACGGATATGGCGATGCTCGGTCTCGACATCCTGCGCGACCAGGAGGCCGGGAATCGAACCGCGCAGGAGCAGGACGACGAGGCCCTGTTCTTCGCTCTGGCCGATCGCATGCTCGGTCTCGATGTTCCGGTTCCCGACGTGCCGGCCGGTGCGCTGAGCCCGCTCCATCTGGTCATGTTCCGGGCCAGCGGGACGCCCATTCCGCGCCGCGGCCTGGACGATGCGCCGCCCGGTCTGCTGTTCGCCATTGCCCGGGCACCGGACATCGAGCCCGAAGTGCGCGTTGTCGCTGCCGAGGAAGCCTGCCTGCGCGGCCTGATCGACGGTGCGGCGCTGGGCGCGGTGTATGAGGCGCTGTCGTTTCCGGCCGACGTTCTGGCCGATCCTCTGGGCGCGGCGCAGACCATCGCCGGAGCGCGGGGCCGGGCCCTCCTCTATCAGGCGGCCCGGCGCGAGACGCATCCGGCGACCCGGGCCGAGGTGCTGCGCGTGGCGTTGGAGCAGGCCGAAGCGGATGGTCTTTATCAGGCCGTGATGCCGGCGCTGTTGCCGCTGATCACCGAGATCGCGCCGGTGCCGCAACTGGCCTGGTTCGCGGCAACGGCGGGGCGCGCGCTCTATGCCGCGGGGCAGTACGAACGGGCCGGTGCGTGGCTGATGCTGGGCCGGCAGGAAGCGATCGTCAATCCGCAGGCGACCGCGGCCGTGACGGCCCTGTGGCCTTATGCGCGCCTTGCCGGCAGCGGCGGTTCGGCGGCGAATGCGGATCTGACGGCGTGGTGGGCCATGCGCGCCGGCATGGGCCGACCGGCCGCGACCCGGGTTCAGGCGTTGCTGCGGGCGACGTTTCAGGCCCTGGGCGAATCCGACCCGTTGCGGTGGAGCGTGATCGCCGCCAATGGCGAGCCTGTTGCGCAGGCCGCCCCCGGCGCCGCTTTCATCTATGCCCTGCGCGAGGCCAGCGACGCCCGCCGGCGCGGCGAAACGGTTCTTCTCAGCCTGGTGGTGATGGGCCGCGACGGTCCCGGGGCGAGCCATATTCTGGCCCTGGAAACCACCCTGGCCGCGCTGGTGCGCATCGGCCTGGTCGATGAAGCCCGGGCGCTGGCCATCGAGGCGGCGCTGGCCAACGGCGTGTAGGCGCGGCCGTGTCCGGTCCCTCGCGCCGTACGCTCGCCCCGGTCCCTGCGTCGGGAGATGGTTCGTCGGGGGACGGTCCGCACCTGGAGGCGTTTCTGGAAATGCTGAGCGCCGAACGCGGAGCGGCGGCCAACACCATCGAATCCTATCGCCGCGATCTCGAAGCGTTGGCGGGCACTCTGCGCCGGCGGGGACGGCGTCTCGATACGGCTCGGGCCGACGATCTGCGTCACTTCATGGCCGTGCAGGCGCGGGCTGGTATGGCGCCGCGCACCGTGGCCCGGCGTCTTTCGGCGCTGCGCCAGTTCTATCGCTTTCTGGTCGCCGAAGGACTGCGCGAGGACGATCCCACGGCCGCGATCGACGCCCCGCGCCGCGGCCGCGCCCTGCCGAAGATACTGAGCGAGGACGAGGTGACGCGTCTGCTCGATGCCGCCCGGGCGCGCGATGACCCTGAGGGTCTGCGCCTGGCGGCGCTGGTGGAGCTGCTCTATGCCACCGGATTGCGGGTGTCGGAGCTGGTGGTGCTGCCGCTGGCCGCCGTGGCGCGCGATCCCCGGGTGCTGGTGGTGCGCGGCAAGGGCGGGCGCGAGCGCATCGTACCGCTGAACGAAGCCGCGCGCGCGGCGGTGGCACGCTATCTGACGGCACGCCGGCGGATGCGCCGGGCCTCGCCGTGGCTGTTCCCGTCCAGCGGGCGCAGCGGCCGCTTGACGCGCCAGCGTGTGGGGCAGCTTCTCAAGGTGCTGGCCGCAGATGCCGGGATCGACCCCGCCAAGGTATCGCCGCACGTGCTGCGCCATGCCTTTGCCAGCCATCTGCTCGATCATGGTGCCGATCTGCGGGCGGTACAGGCCATGCTCGGTCATGCCGACATCTCGACCACCCAGATTTACACCCACGTCCTGAGCGAGCGCCTGCGTACCCTGGTGCACACCGCCCATCCGCTGGCCGCAGGGGCGGGCGGCACCGAACGGCGCGGCAGCAGGCGGCCCGGTTGACAAGCGCTGGTATACCACGCACTTTCGCCTTCAACCCGGCCCACCCCTTTCCGAGGGCGGGCGGCCGGCCACGTTTATCGCCGTGTATTTCTGACCACACATCCGCCAACACGAAGGACGAGAGCCCATGAGTTTCACGATCATCGAACCGGCGCCGGCACGCCTCAACCGCAGCGAGCTTGCCGTTCCCGGAAGCAATCCCGCGTTGTTCGAAAAGGCGGCGCGATCGGCCGCCGATGTGGTGTTCCTCGACCTCGAGGACGCGGTGGCGCCCGACGACAAGGAACAGGCGCGCAAGAACGTAATCGAAGCGATCAACGACATCGACTGGGGGACCAAGACCCTGTCGGTGCGCATCAACGGCCTCGACACCCATTACATGTACCGTGACGTGGTCGACGTTCTCGAACAGGCGGGCGAGCGGCTCGACCTCATCATGATTCCCAAGGTCGGCACCGCCGCTGACGTTTATGCCGTCGACATGCTGGTGACCCAGGTCGAGACGGCCAAGGGGCGCAAGAAACGCATCGGCTTCGAGCTGATCATCGAAACCGCGCTCGGCATGGCCAATGTCGATGAGATCGCCGGCGCTTCCAAGCGCAATGAAAGCCTCCATTTCGGCGTTGCCGACTATGCCGCCTCGGTCAAGGCGCGGACCACGGTGATCGGCGGTCCGAACAAGCTCTACGGTGTGCTGACCGACAAGGAAGAAGGCAAGGAGCGCGAATTCCACTGGGGCGACATGTGGCACTATCCGATCTCGCGCATGGTGGTGGCGGCGCGTGCCTATGGCCTGCGCCCGATCGACGGGCCGTTCGGCGATTTCTCCGATCCTGACGGCTTCCGCGCCCAGGCCAACCGGGCCGCCTGCCTCGGCTGCGAGGGCAAATGGGCCATTCACCCGAGCCAGATCGCCCTCGCTAACGAGGTCAACAGCCCGTCCGAGGAGGAAGTGACCCGGGCGCGGCGCATCCTCGAAGCGATGGAACAGGCGCAGCGCGAAGGTAAGGGGGCGGTGGCCCTCGACGGCCGGTTGATCGACATCGCCTCGATCAAACAGGCCGAGGTCATGGTTCGCAAGGCCGAACAGATTGCCGCCGCCGGCGGTTGAGTGGCGCGGGGGGTATCCTCCGCTTCTGCCGATTCGATGGCCCGGAGCATCGATCCGGGACCGCCCCTCCCGCGGCGCCGACGGCGAACACCCGCCGGCGTTGCGGGGGACGGAGCGGGCCCCTGCACGTGGGCGCGGTTTCGTGCGCTGCGCGATTCCCTCCCTGTATCGAGGATGTGACGTGCGCGATTCCTTGAGGAACGACGTGCCGCGCCATAAAGAGGTAGCCTGCAATATTTAACGAACTTGAGTGATAGTAAATATTTATAGTTAACGCAATCTTATTATTATTTGACATCGCGCTCGATTTGCGTAATATTCATTTAATAATTGCTGGGGCGTCCATATCGGCCGATACGGTTTTCTTTGGGGAGGCAAAGGGTGCGGTTCAGGGAAGGCGGCGCGACCGTCACGCAGGCGGAGGCGTTGGATTACCTCCTGGTTGCCGGCATTCTGGCCCTGCCGTTCATCCTCGCGATGTTCGGATGGACGGCGCCGGTCGACCATATTTACGGTTATATGCAGGAAAACCTGACAGGGGTGACGGTGACCCTCGCCAGCTGAGAGGGCGCGGCAAGCAACGGGGAGAGGCGATAAGACAAAGAAAAAAAACAAGGGGGCAGGTAGCCCCTGATAAAAAATCGGCGGGCAACGGGGCATCGACGTGCGATACGCACGAACCGCCGAAAACGATCAAAAATGAACCGAAAGAATTATAAACAACAAAGTAATAATAATAAAAACAAGAAACGATAAAAAAATAACCGAAAGAACGGAAAAATACCTCATTCTACTCCGAAGCGCATGGTCGCGGACCACCCGGTCCGCGATTTTTTTGTCCGGTGACAAGGCGACCAAGCCTGTGCAGTCATTCGCGCGCGCGTGCAGTCGGGGATTTTCGTTTTCCGGAGAACGGGGTAGGAATGGTCACCGGTTCCCATGCCGGCCCCCGAACGCCCGTGCAATCGAGAGAGACCCCCCATGAGCAATCAATCCCCGACGGAAGGGGCTTCGACAAGGTCGGCTTCTTCCCCGACAGGGAAGACCCCGACGGATGGGTTTCCGGCGGCCTGCTTCCGCGGTCACGCCGGGGACGGCGTGGTGCCGCTGACCCTGCTGACCAAGGATGAACTGGCACCGTGGTTGGCGGCGGCTCCGCCGCAGACGGCGGCTTGGGTGCGGGCAAGCGGCTTCAAAGCCGCCCCTGGCAACGTGTGCCTGATCCCCGGAACCGATGGCGGGCCCGTGCGCGTCCTGGCCGGG